>JANGEZ010000118.1:0-11437 GCA_031838355.1 Candidatus Methylomirabilis sp. bin48
GGGCAGAGGATGACCGTGATCCCGCCAGTCCCTCAACCTCAGGTTCAGGTAGAGCAGGCCGAGCGCGAGCCTCTTCCTCCGCTACGCCCGATAGTCAAGATTGCGGAGACGATCACCGTGAAGGAGCTAGCGGAGAAGATCGCGATGAGCCCTAGCGAGATCATCAAGCAGTTGATCAAGATGGGGATCATGACCACTATTAACCAGCCGCTCGATGTGGAAGTGGTCAAAGGCGCGGCCGACAAACTAGGGTTCTCAGTGGAAGTAACGCCCCTGGAAGAGACTGCGGCCGGGGCGAAGGAGCTTGAGGACCTTTCGTTGCTCCTACCCAGGCCTGCGGTGGTCACGATCATGGGTCATGTCGATCACGGCAAAACCTCCCTGCTGGATGCGATCCGACAGACCAATGTCATCGCCTCGGAGGCAGGTGGGATTACCCAACACATCGGCGCCTATCAAGTCGATCTGCCGGGTGGCAAGATCACGTTCCTGGACACGCCAGGCCACGAGGCGTTTACCGCCATGCGGGTGCGTGGGGCGCAGGCGACCGACATCGTGGTCTTAGTGGTGGCGGCCGATGACGGGGTGATGCCCCAGACCGTGGAGGCGATTAATCACGCCAAGGACGCGGGCGTCCCGATCCTGGTCGCGATTAACAAGATCGATAAGCCCGGTGCCGATTCGAACCGTGCCAGGCAACAGATGTCGGAGTACGGTCTGGTCCCGGAAGAGTGGGGAGGGCAGACGGTCTATGTGGAGGTTTCGGCCAAGAAGAAGGAGGGCATAGATCACCTTCTCGAGATGCTGCTTCTGCTGGCCGAGGTTGCCGAACTGAGAGCGAACCCGCACAGGGCAGCGAAGGGTGTCATCATTGAGGCCGAACTGGATCGTAGTCGGGGACCAGTCGCGACAGTGTTGGTGCAGAATGGGACCCTGAATGTGGGGGACGTGATCGTCGCCGGATTGCATTCGGGTCGGGTGCGGGCTATGAACAATGAGACGGGGAAAAAGGTTCAGATGGCCGGGCCCGCAACCCCGGTGGAGGTGCTGGGTCTTTCGGGTGTCCCCATGGCCGGAGATACGTTTGTTGTGGTATCCGACGAGCGGAAGGGACGGCAGATCGCCATCAGCCGGCAGCAGAAACATCGCGAGGAGAGGATCGGTTCGAAGCACCGTATGACCCTGGAGGATTTGCACCGTCGCATCCGGGAGGGTGAAGTCAAAGAACTTCGAATGATTATCAAGGGGGACTTCCAGGGCTCCGTTGGGCCGCTTCGCGAATCGCTGGAGCGGATTAGCACTGAGGCGGTCAGGTTGAAGGTGATCCACGCGTCGGTCGGCGCCATCAACGAAACTGACGTGATGCTGGCGTCAGCCTCTAACGCCGTCATTGTAGGATTCAACGTGCGTCCCGAGCCAAAGACCCAGAAGCTAGCCGAGCTGGAAGGCGTTGAGATTCGGCTCTACACCGTAATCTACGATGCCATCAACGAGATCCGGCAGGCGATGGAGGGGCTGCTGGATCCCAAATATGTTGAGCGGTTAATTGGTCGCGTAGAGGTTCGCCAGGTCTTTACAGTGCCCAAAGTGGGAGCCATTGCCGGTTCATACGTTGTGGAGGGTAAGGTCTGCCGAGATAGTCAGGTCCGTCTTATTCGGGATGGCAAGGTGGTCCACAAGGGGCGAGTTGGGTCACTTCGCCGCTTCAAGGAGGATGCCCGAGAGGTGCAGAGCGGGTTTGAGTGCGGTGTCGGCCTGATGAACTTCAACGACGTCAAGCTTGGCGATATCCTGGAAGTTTTCGACCTTGAATCGGTAGCCCAGAAACTCTAATAAAGATGTCCAAGGTTCAACGTTCAACGTGCAAGGTTTAAGGGTGGTAAGAATCTGAAACTTTGAACATCGAACGTTGAACGGTGAACCTTGTTGACCATGACCGTCGGGACGTGCCGCGTCGAACTGCATCTGGCTGGCAACAGCTCCCTCAAGGGTAAGCGACGAGTTGTCAAGAGCCTCAAGGATCGTATCCGAGGCCGCTTTAATGTCTCTGTCGCTGAGGTGGATCGTCTTGATGAATGGCAACGCGCCACGCTTGGGATCGTCTGCGTCAGTAACAGTTCTCGATTAGTAGACGAGACTCTAACCAAAGTGGTGAACCTTATCGAGGCTGACGCCGACGCCGTAGTTCTCGATTACGAGATCGAGCTGATGGCCCATTGATGCTACCGGGCTCTTGGCTGCGGAGAGGATGGTCATGCAAGGTAGGCGCGCTGACCGCGTGAGTACCCTGATACAGGAGGAGATCAGTCGTCTGATCTTGCAGTCGGTCAAGGACCCGAGGATTGGTTTTGTCGCGGTCACCCGTGTCAGCGTGACCGATGACTTACGACAGGCGATGGTCTATATCGCCTCGATCAAAGGTGAGGAGAAGCAGCGCCAGGAGTCGCTGATCGGCCTAAAGCGTGCGGCCGGCTTTCTCCGTGGAGAGCTAGGGCGGAGGCTTACTCTTCGCTATGTCCCGGAAATTCTCTTCTCGCTTGATGATTCGCTGGAGCAGGAGCTGCACATGGATAAGCTGTTCCGGCAGATCGAGGCTACCGAGACGAAGGAGCAATGACGATGGCGAGTCGTGTCGATCTGCACCTTCACACGAAGGCCTCCGACGGTGCCCTTCGGCCGGAAGAGCTGGTGAAGGCCGCCGACCTGATTGGGATCCGCGTCATGGCCGTAACCGACCACGATAGTGTGGGTGGGATCGCCGAGGCGCAAGCGGCCGCATCAGGTCTGGCAATCGAGGTGATTCCGGGGATTGAGATCAGCACGAACCTGGACGGCGACGAGCTCCATATCCTGGGTTACTTGCTCGACGCGGGCGACCCGTTCCTGCAAAAGGCTCTCCGTCGACTGCAGGAGGATAGACTCGCTCAGGCCAAAGCCATGGTCGAGCGGTTAGGCGCACTCGGGTGTCCGCTCGAGTGGGACCGCGTGATGGCCATCGCGGATGGGGGATCGGTTGGACGGCCACATATTGCGGTGGCCCTTTTAGAGCGTGGCTACGTCGCGTCGGTGAATGAGGCGTTCTCACGTTTTCTAAAACGAGGGGGCCCTGGCTATGTTGAGGGACCGAAACTTCTTCCACAGGAGGCGGTCAGCCTGATCAGGGCGGCCCACGGTGTGCCCTCGCTGGCGCATCCGATCATCGTGGGGGCAAGCGATTACCACCTGGATCTGCCGCGACTACTGCCGATGATGATGGATGCTGGCTTGGAAGGGATCGAGGTCTACTACAAGGGGTATACCTCGGAAATTACAGCGTCCCTGCTCGCCGTCGCCGGGCAGCATCGGCTCGTGCCCACTGGCGGGAGCGATTTTCACGGAGGTGGGGTCGTTGCGGATGCCGAGCTGGGAGGGGTAGAGGTACCCTGGGAGACCGTAGAGCATCTGAGGACTAGAAAACGAGAGTTAGGCTATGCACCGATCATCTCAAGGTAATCTCTGGTATATGTGATGGAACTCAGCGGGGTTCTAAACATCAATAAGCCTGGTGGAATGACCTCCCATGATGTGGTGGACGTGGCGCGGCGTCTGCTGAAGATCCGTCGAATCGGCCATACCGGTACGCTCGACCCGAGGGCGACTGGCGTTCTGCCGCTCTGCGTTGGGCGCGCAACACGAATCGCGCAATTTCTTACCCAGGCTGATAAGGAGTATCTGATTACGATGCGGCTGGGGATCACCACCGACACCTTGGATGCTGATGGGAAGGTGCTGTCTCAGACGGACAATATCGCCGTAGATCCTGCCGACCTGCCGGACGTCCTGAAGCGGTTTGTTGGCGAGATCCAGCAGGTGCCGCCACTCTTCTCCGCGAAGAAGCATCATGGAGAGCGCCTCTATCGCCTGGCCCGGCGTGGCGAAACAGTCGAGCGACAGCCGATCACGGTGCGGATCCACAATCTCACGATCCTGGAGATTGATCTGCCCTTCGTCCGATTCCTGGTCAGTTGTTCTAAGGGGACGTACGCCCGCAGCCTGTGCGATGACATCGGTCAAGTCCTCGGGTGCGGCGCACACCTGTATGCATTGACTCGCGTCCGGTCGGGTCGTTTCCTGATTGAGGATGCGCTGACGCTGCAGCAGCTCGAGCAGATCGTTGTGGAGGGCCGCATCCTGGAAGTACTGCTCCCCATTGGGGAGGCGCTGGGGCACCTCCCCGTTGTTCGGGTTCATCCAGAGTCCTCTCGAGGGGTCGTCCAGGGAAGCGGGATGGCGGCTAGCGCGCTGCTCAGTTTCCCTATGGAGGTAGAGAAGGGTGACCTCGTCCGAGTCCTGGGGTATCGTCGCCAGCTCCTTTCGCTTGCTGAGGTGACGGTTGCCGGCCGGGAGTTCGCCGCAATCGACCCGCACCGGATTGTCCTAAAGCCGGTACGGGTCCTCGCCGGGTAATGATTGTCATTGAGCAGATCGAAGATCTGGAGGACGACTATCCCTCTTCTGCGGTGGCGGTTGGGACATTTGACGGGGTCCATCTCGGACATCGTGAGATCCTTGGTCGCGTGGTGCGGTGGGCTCGCCAGGAAGGGGGAACAGCGGTTGTTTTCACCTTCGCGCGGCATCCGCTAGAGGTGGTGAGCCCTTCAAAGGCCCCGCCCCTCATCACTCCGCTCTCGATCAAGAAGGACATCATTGCCGCTCTTGGCGTAGACCTGATGATCGCCGCCACCTTTACCCCCCGCCTTGCTGCCACCCTGCCGCACGATTTCGTGAAGACCTGCCTGGTTGATCGGCTGCGGGCACGGTTTGTCTGTGTCGGGTACGACTTCACCTTCGGCAATGCCAGAGCCGGATCTCCAGAGATGCTCAGGAGGCTTGGGGAAGAGCATAAGTTCGGGCTCGATGTAGTTTCTGCGATGACAGTAGACGGCC
This sequence comes from Candidatus Methylomirabilis sp. bin48, assembly GCA_031838355.1. Lineage (GTDB taxonomy): Bacteria > Methylomirabilota > Methylomirabilia > Methylomirabilales > Methylomirabilaceae > Methylomirabilis. The sequence goes on from JANGEZ010000118.1 coordinate 4,927, forward strand.
AGGTCGTCAGCTCCACGCTCATCCGCGGCTTACTGGCGGCAGGGAATCTGCGGCAGGCTGCTCGCTATTTAGGGCGGCCCTACGCGATTCGCGGATACGTCGAGCGTGGTGCCGAACGGGGAAAAGGGTTGGGGTACCCGACAGCCAACTTACCTGCTACAGCCGATCTGCTCATTCCGGATGGCGTGTACGGTGGCCAGGCGTGGGTGAAGCAGGGATTATATAAGGCGCTTGTCAATGTCGGCAGGGCTCCGACCTTTGGTGGTGAGACGCGTCGAGTGGAAGTCCACCTGCTTGAGGCTGAGGAGGAGTTGTACGGGGAGACCCTCACGCTCTTCTTCCTCGACCGCCTGCGTGACGAGCGACACTTTGAGAACCCGTCACTGCTCCGGCAACAGATCGACAGCGACAGGCAGCAGGCGGATGCGGTGTTTGCTGCCTCCCCACAGTTTTCTCCAGAAGAATGGACTTTACTCCCCTAAGGGCGTATGATATCGTTCTCGCGTCTGTAGGTATCTACTTAAGAAGAAAGGAGGACACGGCTTGGTGGTCAAGGCATCCGCAAATAAGCAAGAGGTCATTGGGCAGTATCGGCTTCATGATAGCGACTCCGGCTCTCCGGATGTGCAGATCGCGCTCCTTACCGGGCGAATAGGGTATTTGACCGAGCACCTGAATAGCCACAAGAAGGACCATCACTCTCGGCGAGGGCTGCTCCGCCTCGTTGCCCGGCGTAGGAAGCTCTTGGATTATCTCAGGAGCAAGGATGCGAACCGGTACAAACAGATCATCGAAAGGTTGGGAATTCGTAAATGAGTTGTCGTGTCGAGCAAATCATCGAAGGGAAATCGTTGAGTATCGAGGCCGGGCGCGTGGCCAGGCAGGCCGATGGCGCAGTATTGGTCCGGTACGGCGACACGGTCGTGCTTGTCACAGCGGTGGCGTCGAAGCAGATGCGGCAGGGGATCGATTTCTTTCCGCTTACTGTCGATTACCAGGAACGGGCATATGCGGCAGGTAAAATCCCTGGCGGCTTCTTTAAGCGAGAGGGCCGTCCCCATGAGAAGGAGACACTAACCTCGCGCCTCATCGACCGCCCGCTCCGTCCGCTCTTCCCGGATGGCTATCGACACGATGTCCAGATCATCGCCACGGTCCTCTCGGCTGACCAGGACAACGACCCTGACGTCCTGGCGGTGTTGGGCGCCTCTGCTGCTCTCACCATATCGCCTATCCCGTTCCTCGGGCCGATCGGTGCGGTCCGGGTAGGCCGGGTGGGTGGCAAACTGGTCCTCAATCCAACCTATACCCAGATGGAAGGATCTGACATCGATGTGGTGGTTGCGGGGACCCGAAGCGCCATAGTGATGCTTGAGGCTGGAGCTAATGAGGTCACTGAAGAGGTGATGGTGGAGGTGATCGAATTTGGCCATAAGGGGATCCAGTCCATGATTGACATGACACTGGAGCTGGCGAAAGAGCTTCGAGTTGAAAAGTTGCCCTTCAAAGTTCCCCCTGTGGATACTGAGCTGGGTGAGCGCGTGAACCACCTGGCCCGCCAAGGGCTTCGAGCCTTAACTGGAATCGCCGACAAGGAGGAGCAGCGCAGCCGCCGGCAGGCGCTCCTTGACGAGGTTATCGGCCAGTTTAGTGCTGAGCCAGACGATCGGAAGGTCGCCGTCAAGAGGCTGTTCGAGCAGATCGAACACGAGGAGTTGCGCCGAATGATTTTGGAAGATGGGAAGCGAGCGGACGGAAGGTCGTTCGAGGACGTCCGGCCGATCACCGCCGAGGTCGGAGTCCTGCCAAGGACTCACGGATCGGCCCTCTTCACCAGAGGCCAGACCCAAGCCCTCGTGACTACTACGCTCGGCACCTCGCAAGATGAACAGCGCCTGGATACTCTCGAAGGAGAGGGCAAGAAACGGTTTATGCTCCATTACAATTTTCCGCCGTTCAGCGTTGGCGAGGTCAAGTTTATGCGCGGTCCTGGTCGGCGAGAGATCGGGCATGGGGCCCTTGCCGAGCGGGCTCTTCTCTCGGCGCTGCCGACGAAGGAGGAGTTTGCATATACGCTTCGGATTGTCTCAGATATCCTCGAGTCGAATGGGTCGTCTTCCATGGCTACGGTCTGCGGCGCGAGCCTCAGCTTGATGGATGCCGGGGTTCCGATCCGGTCATCGGTGGCCGGGGTAGCAATGGGGCTCGTCATGGAAAATGAGCAGACGGCGATTCTCACCGATATCATCGGGCTTGAGGATCACCTTGGCGACATGGACTTTAAGGTGGCCGGCACCCGGAAAGGGATCACCGCGCTGCAATTGGATATCAAGACCCAAGGCATCAGTCCTAGCCTCATGCCGAAGGCTCTGGATCAGGCCAGGCGCGCTCGTTTCCACATCTTGGATCAGATGGACCGCGCCATTGTGAAGCCAAGGCCGAACATGTCAGCGTATGCTCCGCGTATCCTCACGATTATGATTCCGGTGGACAAGATCCGTGATGTCATTGGCCCTGGTGGCAAGGTGATCCGCGGGATTGTGGCAGAATCTGGGGCGAAGATCGATGTCTCAGACGACGGGCGGATCGAGATCGCCTCGGTTGACGAAGCGGCAGCGCAGAAGGCGTTGGCGATCATCGGCAGGATCGTCGAGGTTCCTGAGGTTGGCAAGGTCTATCGAGGGAAGGTGGTCAGGATCATGGACTTTGGCGCCTTCGTCCAGATCCTTCCTGGTACCGATGGTCTTCTACATATCTCTCAAATTTCCGCTCAGCGGGTGATGAAGGTCGAAGACGTCTTGTCGAACGGGGAAGAGGTCATGGTGAAAGTAATCGACATCGACAAGAGCGGGAAGATCCGGTTGAGTCGAAAAGAGGCGTTGGAATCGGAGGGGCAACTCAAGGCTGAGCAGAGGTCCTCCTGAGTAATGGCCAGTTTCTCTTACAACCGCCAGGTGTTGCCAAGCGGGATGGTCGTCCTCAGCGAGCGGATGCCTGCCGTCAAGTCTGTCTCGATTGGTGTGTGGGTGAAGGTTGGATCTCGGGATGAGGCTTCCGATGTGGCCGGCATCTCCCACTTCATCGAGCACATGCTCTTCAAGGGGACGGCGCGGCGCAGCGCGCAGGAGATCGCCAGGACGATTGATGCCGTTGGTGGCACGCACGACGCCTCCACGAGCCGCGAGGGCACCTGTTTCTTTGTCAAGGTCCTGGGTGAGCACCTGCCCCTGGGTATCGATATTTTGGCCGACACCTTCCTCCATTCTCGCCTTGACCCCAAGGATATTGAGCGGGAACAGCAGGTGGTTCTCCAGGAGATCAAGATGGTGGAGGACACCCCCGATGACCTGGTTCACGACCTCTTTGCCGAGGCGATCTGGGATGATCACCCGGTAGCCAGACCGATCCTGGGGCGGAAGGAGACGGTGGGCCGCTTTACGCAAGATGACATCCGCCGCCACATGAGCCGTTTCTACCGTCCTGATCGGACCGTGGTGGCCGCGGCCGGTGATCTGGAGCACGAGCAACTAGTAGATTTGGTGGCGCGGACATTCGAGGGCTTTGAAGGTCGAACCGTTCACACCGACTCTCCACCACCGTCTTCCAGCGGGGCGGTGAGGGTGGAGGAGCGTGATACGGCCCAGCTCCATCTGTGCCTCGGTATGGATGCCTTACCGTATGCCCACCAGGATCGCTATGCCCTCTACCTGTTGAACGCCATGCTGGGCGGCAGCATGAGTTCTCGGCTCTTTCAGGAGATTCGCGAAAAACGGGGTTTGGCGTACTCGATCTACTCCTACCAGGCCGCCTATCGTGATTGTGGTCTGCTGGTCATTTATGCCGGGACCAGTCCGGAGTCCTCAGGCCAGGTCATCGACTTGATTCGGGCTGAGTGCGCACGCCTGCGGAATCAGCCGGTCGATCCCAGTGATCTCCAACAGGCGAAGGATCAGCTTAAGGGTAATCTGCTCCTCGGTCTCGAGGGGACGAGTAGTCGAATGACTCGCCTTGCCAAGTCAGAGATCTATTTCGATCGCACCTATGACCTGGATGAGATTATCGCCGGAATCGATTCGGTATCCACCGATCAGTTCGAGTCGCTGACGAGAAGGATGTTGCGCGACGAGTTGTTTGCCATCACCTCTATCGGCCCTGTTTCCCAAGCGGCCCTACTCTCCTGAAAACAGGGTGTAGGGTAGAGGGTTCAGTGTACAAAAGCCAAAGATTTGTTTGACTCCTACCCCCTAAATCCGATTTTCTGCACCCTCTCCTGCTAAAAGGACTAGTGATGATTCCTCGCTATACGCTCCCTAGAATGACCTCCGTGTGGGAACCACAGAACCGCTACGCCACCTGGCTGCGGGTCGAGCTGTTGGCATGCGAGGCCTGGACCGAGCTGGGCGTCGTTCCGCGCGAGGCGTTGGCTGTGATCCAGGAGCGGGCCAGCTTCGACCTTAACCGTATCCAAGAGATCGAACGGGAAGTTCGCCACGATGTCATCGCCTTTGTCTCGGCGGTGGCGGAGCGGGTCGGCCCGGAGGCACGCTATCTCCATTTCGGGCTGACGTCCTATGATGTGGTTGACACGGCCCTGGCGTTACAGCTTCAGCAGGCTGCCGACATTCTGTTGGAAGATCTGGAGGCGCTCCGCCTGGTGATCGCTGACCTCGCCCAACGCCACAAGCGAACGATTATGGTTGGGCGGACGCATGGGATCCATGCCGAGCCAGTGACCTTTGGTTTGAAGCTCCTGCTCTGGTATAGTGAAGTGGAGCGCAATCTCGATCGCCTCCGCCGGGCCAAGGAGACCGTGGCCTATGGCAAGCTATCCGGCGCCGTTGGGACCTTTGCCCATCTTCCACTATCTGTGGAAGCGTACGTCTGTACTCGGCTGGGGCTAAAGCCGGCGCCTATTTCCAGCCAGATTCTCTCCAGGGATCGACACGCCGAATTTATGCTGACACTTGCCCTGATCGGGACCTCCCTGGATAAGTTCGCCACCGAGATCCGCCACCTGCAGCGAACTGAGGTGCGTGAGGTCGAGGAGCCGTTTGTCGAGGGACAGAAGGGATCATCGGCCATGCCTCACAAGCGGAACCCGGTCGCCTGCGAACAGGTATCCGGGTTGGCCAGGCTGCTGAGAAGCTACGCCCAGGCGAGCCTGGAGAACGTGCCGTTATGGCACGAACGCGACATCAGCCACTCATCCGTGGAACGGGTGGTGCTCCCCGATGCGACTATCTTGCTTGATTACCTGTTGGTCCGCTTTCGGGAGGTCATGGAGGGTCTTCGGGTCTATCCGGATCAAATGCGGCACAACCTGGAGCTGACAGGGGGTCTGGTGTTCTCGGAGGCGGTGTTACTGGCACTGATAGGCAAGGGGCTCAGCCGGGAAGAAGCCTACCGGATGGTGCAGCGACATGCCATGAAGGCGTGGGAGTCACGTGAACCGTTCAAGCCGCTCCTGCTAGCCGATCCGGAGATTTGCCGGCACCTTTCGCCTGCCGAGGTTGAAAACTGCTTTGACCTGGACTATCATCTGCGGCATCTGGATGACATCTTTGCTCGTGTGGGGCTATGATATGCTGACAGCGAAGATCTACGTTACCTTGAAGCCGGACGTCCTTGACGCCCCTGGCACTACGGTAAAGTCGGCCCTTGAGACGCTGGGGTTTGAGGGGCTGGCGGACGTACGGATCGGAAAGTTCATAGTACTGACGCTGAATAGCCTCACGAAGGAGGAGGCGGCTGCACAGGTCGAGGAGATGTGCAGGCGGCTGCTCGCGAACCCGGTCATTGAAGACTACCGCGTCGAGGTGGAAGGGGCTGCGGGATGAAGTTTGGCATCGTAGTCTTCCCTGGCTCTTGGAGCCAGCAGGACTTCTACCATGTCATCGTGAACGTCCTGAAGGAGCAGGCCTGCTACCTGTGGCATAAAGAGGCTGACCTCAAAGACGTGGATTGCGTGATCCTCCCCGGAGGATTCGCCCATGGTGACTATCTGCGAGCCGGCGCGATCGCGCGACTGTCCCCCGTCATGCGAGCGGTGACGGCCTTTGCGGAAGCCGGCGGCTTTGTTCTTGGAAGCTGCAACGGGTTTCAGGTCCTGACCGAGGCAGGGCTGCTCCCTGGCGCACTGTTACCTAACGACTGTTTGCACTACCGGTGCAGATGGGTCCACCTGAGGGTGGAGAGCCGGCAGACTCCCTTTACGGCTGCCATACCACTCGGGCAGGTGGTGCGGATGCCGATCTCTCATGGCGACGGGCGATACTACATCGACCAGGCGGGGTGGAGAAGGCTGGTGGATGGCGACCAGATCATCTTTCGCTATTGTGATGCGAATGGAGCACTTGCGAAGGACGCGAACCCGAACGGGTCGCTTGACCAGATTGCCGGCGTTTGCAACGAGCGTCGCAATGTCCTTGGCTTAATGCCTCATCCGGAGCGGGCCGCCGAGTCGATCCTGGGTTCTGAGGATGGTTGCCTGATGTTTGCGTCGATCCTTGAC
>JANGEZ010000119.1:0-2242 GCA_031838355.1 Candidatus Methylomirabilis sp. bin48
CATCTTCGACGTGGCCGGGAACCCGGCCAAGCCCAAGTTGATCAAGACGATCAAGAGTTTCGTGAAGGACACGGGCGGCCTCGTCGGTCCTCACACGTTCTATGCCCTTCCGGGGCGGATGCTCATCACGGCCCTCTCGAACGCGAACGATAGCTCAGGCAGGACTGGGTTGGCGGAGTACTCCAACGAGGGGCGTTTCATCCGAACGATCTGGATGCCGAAGGAGGCGCCCTATGGCTATGATGTGCGGGTCAATGTGAACCTGAATCGCATGCTGACTTCCTCCTTCACCGGCAAGAAGAACTACATGCGGCCGCTCGGTGAGCTGGTCAAGGATGCGGAGGCGATGAAGACGTTCGGCGATGCGGTGGTAGTCTGGGACTTCCATGCCCGAAAGCCGCTTCAGATCCTGCGGGTCCCTGGCGCGCCGCTGGAGCTTCGATGGGCGCTAATGCCGAACCACTACTACGCCTTTACAGCGACGGCGCTGGCCCACCAGCTCGTCCTCATCTACCAGCAAGAGGACGGGACCTGGGCCACCAAGGCGATCGCCGATCTCGGCGAAAACCTTCCCGTCGATATCAGCATCGCCCCCGACGATAGTAAGATCTACGTCACCTCATTTATGGATGGCACGCTGCGAGTGTATGACATCTCCAATCCCTTCGAAGCCAAGCTGATCGAGCAGGTGAAGCTGGGTGAGATGGCGAACATGGTGTCTGAATCGTGGGATGGCACGCGCCTCTACGTCACCAACTCGCTGCTCTCGAAATGGGACAAGCCGGGCGACTACTGGCTGAAGGCCTATGCGTGGGAGAATGGGAAGATCGTGCACAAGTTCACCACAGACTTCAACTCGGTGGGACGGGCTCACCTCATGAACTTCGGGAGCAAGGGTCTGCGCGCCGAGCCGGAGTAGGTATGCGTTGCCCAGAAAGTCCCTCGGGGTCATTGCGAGGGAGCGTAGCGATCGAAGCAATCTCGCAGTGCAACTACGGCGAGATTGCCGCGCTCCCTTCGGTCGCTCGCAATGACAACTCGCGACGCAGGAGTCCTCGCCTCGGACTTTCATACCCGAGGGTGCGCCGACGGCACACAGGGTATTGGTTTGTGGTGATCGGCGCGTTCCTGGCGGCGTGTCTTCTCCCGTCCGTCGAAGCCCACGAGATTCCGGGATTCGAGGAGACCTACATTCAGGGGGTATTCTCGCCCAAGTTTACCCCACCGGCCGTCGGAACCTACGACCTTCCCGTGATCGCGCGCGTCTCGCCAGTCGTCCTGATCGATACCGCCGGCCGCCGCGTCAACACCGCGTCTCTCATGCACGGCAAGGTGGCGGTCGTCAGCTTCATCTACACGGCCTGCACCGACCGACTTGGCTGTCCACTTGCCGGCATGGCGCTCCGAGAACTCCAGGCGAAACTGCTGCAGGAGGGCCTTCAAGATCAGGCCGTGTTGCTATCGATCAGCCTGGATGCTGAGCGCGATACGCCTGCTCAGCTTGCCAAGTACGCTCGCGTCTTTGGGGCGGAGCCATCGCTCTGGCATCTGCTGACGGCTTCCTCGGAACACGTACTCAAGGCGACGCTGAGAAGCTTCGGGCAGGATCGGGCCAAGGTCTACGACGAACGCGGTCGCTTTACCGGCCTATACCGTCATGTCCTCAAGGTCTTCCTGGTGGATCGGGAGGGGCAGGTCCGCAACATCTACAGTACGGGCTCCCTGGTGCCCCAGGTGATGGTGAACGATATCAAGACGGTACTGGCCGACAAGACCGTCGCTTCACCAGATATCAGGTAAGCTCGGTTAGTAGTGAGTGAACGGGTCTACCTGCTCGTCAGACCAGGGGGGAGCCCCTCTGTGAGACCCCTTGTAGTACGGGTTGGTGCCACCCGCATGGTCGGTCGTGTCGAGGACCTGGCGAATCTCGGGGACCGCCTCCTGGATCGTTACAGCAACTCCCTGCTTCAGTGTGACATCAGCCATCCCGCAGCCGTGACACCCACCCCCGAAGGTGATGTAGGCGATGCCATCCTTGACGTCAAGGAGCGTCACGTATCCGCCGTGCGCCGCCACGCCCGGATTGATCCGGGTGTCTATTACCTGCTGGACGGCCGCCGCGACAGGGTCTTCCCAGCCGGTGTTCGGGTTGTCGATCTTGAAGCCGCTTTCGTAGATCCCCTCGACGAAGTCCACGGTTGCGCCCTGCAGCTTGGGCGCGCTTTCCGCATCGACGTACACA
>JANGEZ010000120.1:0-3285 GCA_031838355.1 Candidatus Methylomirabilis sp. bin48
AACGAGCGGCCGATGGAGCTGCGCTCTGGAACCCTTGGTCTGACCTGGTACGTCAACCCCAGCGTCAAGCTGCGGGGTAACTACATTATCACCGACCTCAGCCCGGGCCGGAATGCAGTCGGGATGAGCAATAGCACCGGCGGCAGCGCTCATCAAGGGATCGCCGAGCTGCTGGTCATGTTCTAATCGGCAGATTGATGGCAGGCTTTAGCCGAAGCTCACCAGGCGCGTAAGCAGGGGTTTCTCGCTTCTCTTGCGAACCATGCGTCTGGTGAGCTTCGGCCTCCTGCTGGGAGGGCATACATTCGCGATCGAGGCCCGCATTGCGTTTGAGGTGCAATCGGCATATACTGAACCAGCATGCTGCGAGGCGACCGAGCGACAGGCCGACGAGGGTGGCACTTACTTAATTATGCCATAAAGGATTGGCTGTTAGGTCTCCTGGCGGTCGTCGCGTGGTTCACCATCGCATCTGCGGCACCGAAGCAAGAGTTGCTGGTGTCCGCCGCGATCAGCCTGAAGGAGCCGCTGCAAGAAATTGGCGCGCTGTTTGAACAACGCCATCCAGAGGTGAAGGTAGTCTTCAACTGGGGCGCATCCGGTGCGTTGCAGCAGCAGATCGAGCATGGTGCGCCAGTCGACGTCTATGTCTCCGCCGCGTCGAAACAGATGGACGAACTTGAGGCTAAGGGCCTTCTCCTCAATGAAACCCGGCGTACACTTGCTGCCAACCTGGTAGTCCTGATCAGATCTTCTGCTCTTCGATCCGGTCTCACCTCCTTCAAAGATTTGACCAAATCTGAAGTCAAGCTGATCGCCATCGGCAATCCGCGGACCGTTCCTGCTGGAGAGTACGCGCAGAGGGTTTTAATGAGTCTTGGGCTGTGGGATTCGCTGCAGCCGAAGCTGATCTTCACCGGAAATGTCCGTCAGGCCCTGGCCTACGTCGTGCGAGGCGAAGTCGAGGCCGCCTTGGTCTATGCCACCGATGCGCAGAGCGCCGGTGAGGCGGTCCAGGTGGTCGCTGCGGCACCCGAGGGGAGTCATCCGCCTGCGCTGTGTCCGATCGCCGTGGTCAAAACCTCAAAACAAAGCCAAGAGGCCCGGGCCTTCGTTGATCTGACGCTGAGCGAGGCGGGCCAGCAGATCCTGAGGACCCATGCGTTCCTGCCGCCACCCAAGGTTCTGGCCCGCTGAAGGGGACAGTCAGGACGCGAGACCGCCTCTCATCATGCGAGGACAGCCATGACTCTAATCCCACTGTCCCCCCTGCTCCTGTCATTGAAGATCGCAAGCCTAGCGACAGTGGCCGCGCTGCTCCTTGGCACCCCGATTGCGTGGATGCTGGCGCGAGGCCGTTTTCCAGGCAGGGCAGTCCTGGAAGCGATCGTGGTGGTTCCGCTGATCTTGCCGCCTACCGTGACCGGCTACTACTTGCTGTTGCTGATCGGCCGACGCGGGCTCCTGGGACGTATTCTGGAGGAGGGCCTGAACATCGGCCTCGTTTTTACGTGGAAGGCCGCCGTCCTCGCCTCGACCATCGCGGCGTTACCGCTGTTCATTAAGGCCGCCCAGGGTGCGTTCGAAGGAATCGACCGCCGGATCGAAGACGCGGGTCGGACGTTTAAGCCTGCCTTGATCGTGCTGTGCACCATCACCTTTCCCCTGGCGTGGCGGGGCATCTTGGCAGGGTCGATCCTGGCTTTTGCCAGGGCCATGGGAGAGTTCGGGATTACGCTGATGATCGCCGGAAGCATCCCGGGGCGGACCCAGACGCTTGCCCTCGCAATTTACGACTCAGTCCAGGCAAATCAGCCGCAAGAGGCGAATGCCTTGTCGATCATGGCGACGGCTACCGTGCTGCTGATCCTCGTGCTGGTCGGACGGATGACGAAGGTCAAATACTGATGCTTGAGCTCGCGCTTGACAGGCGATTCAAGGGATTCCATCTTCAGACGCATCTTCAGATCGGCGATGAAATCGCTGCCCTGTATGGCCCGTCCGGCTCGGGTAAGAGCCTGACGCTCCTGGCCATTGCCGGCCTGATCAGACCGACTTCCGGAGCGATTCGCATCAACGGTCGGACCGTCTTTGACGCGAAGGCCGGCATCAATCTTGCGCCGCATCAGCGGCGGGTTGGCCTCGTGTTCCAGGAGTATGCCCTCTTCCCGCATAAGACAGTGTCAGGGAATCTCTCGTTTGGGCTGGCTCGAGGGGTCCCCACACATGAAGCGGCCCGCAGGGTAGATGAGATGCTTCAACTGCTGCGGCTCCAGTCATTCGCACAGCATTATCCTCATCAGATCTCAGGCGGGCAGCGGCAACGCGTGGCCTTGGGGCGCGCCCTGATCGGTCACCCTGAAATCCTACTGCTGGACGAGCCGTTCTCTGCCCTTGATCTGGCCATCCGCGAGACCCTCCGACAGGAGTTGCTTCAGATGCTGGCTGACTACAAGGGCACGATCCTGCTTGTGACCCACAATCTGCAAGAGGCGTATCTTATGGCCTCCACCATCGCCATCATCGACGGCGGCAAGGTGCTCCAGATGGGAACTCGAGAAGAGGTGCTCCATCAACCACGAACCCGGCGCGTGGCCGAGCATACCGGCGCGAAGAACATCTTGCGAGGTGTTGCCTGCTGCGACCAGGACGGCGCCTTGGACATCGTCTGGCGAGGGCATCATCTGCGGGCCGATGGGCAGGGGCCGATGACCCCTGGGGAGGTGGAATTCTGTATCCGACCGGAGGATGTCAGGCTGGTGTGGCCGGAAAGAGCGGAGCGGCGCGCCAACCTCCTACGCGGCCGGATCGTCCACGAGCTTGGGCGTGGTCTTGACTACCTGCTCTTTGTCAGCCTTGTCGATGGAGGCGATCGGGGGAAGTATGACCTGGAAATCCAGGTCCGAAGTCGCCTCCACCACTTGATGGCGCTGCACGTGGGAAAAGAGGTCTGGCTGTCGTTACCGCCAGATCGCTTGCACCTGCTCCAGCCTGACGAGTGATGGCCACCAATCATTGCGTGAAAGTCTCCCGCGTCATTGCGAGGCGAAGCCGAGGCAATCTCACAGTCCTTCAGGACAACAACGGTGAGATTGCCGCGCTCCCGTTGGTCGCTCGCAATGACGGAGCCGGAGCGACGATCATCCCTCTGGGCGCGTCTCCGGTGTTTGTAAGATTGCTAAAGGATCGAGAATGGAGCTGATCTGGCAAGGTACCAAGCAGGCCGTCCTGCTGCTCATTCACGGCGACCCGGAGGTGCTGCGGATTATGCTGCTTTCGCTGCAA
>JANGEZ010000121.1:0-8009 GCA_031838355.1 Candidatus Methylomirabilis sp. bin48
AGAAAGCCGCCAACAACAATCAGAGCGGCAATAATCGGTATGCCTTTTGTCCATCGCCCCATTTTTCTCTCCCTCTCAGTATCTTAGGGGATTTCTATGTATTGCAGCAATTCTGGAGTTGTAGAATCAGAATACAAGTTAAGCCAACACAACCTTTTGTGAAGTCTCGAACTGCCGACCCCGACTGTTGGTCACAACGATCCGAATGGTCGATTCTTCCATCACCCTCAATGTAAAGGTGATGAATGGACTGTCGCTGATAGCGGGGGTCATCTCGTAACGGCTTACCAGGTGATCCCCATACAAGACCTTCATCTCTTTCAGGTAAAAGGGATCAGCGGTTTGAACAAATGTCGAGCCTTGTAGGGCCAAACCGGTCCGGCTCGGATGTTTAAGCTTTACCTGCACATGGATGATCTCGCCCCGTCTGATCTTCCCGCGCTCGACCAGCTCGGGGATTCGGATGACCGGTGGACGGATCGCGTCATCCAAGGGTACGCTGTCTCCCTCTTCAGCGGCAGTTGCGCACCCACCCCCTCCTTCAGGAATCGTAATGGGTTGGCTTGTTGTCCAACGCCCATGGCGGGTGCACTCGGCAATGACCCGCACAGCGGAAGTACCACTGTGCATGCGAGCTTGAACAGAGAGATAGGCCTGCCCATTAGCTGGGCTGAAGTAGAAGATCCCCTTTGAGGGGATCGGATCGCTTTCGTTGAGAATTTGGAGACTCTTGATATAGTGATCCGGCTCCATCGGGTGGCGCATCTCAGCCACGATCGGGACATGAGCACCATTACGCGTAACGGGCGGAATCCTGAGGAGGATAGGCAGAGGCTGATCAGCGTGGAGTGGAGCGCTCGGATCATTAGGGGGTTGCAACTCAGAGGCATAGGCATCAGCCGGCCAGCCGGACTCTTGTCTAGTATACCCTAGAGCCGCCAGGGTGGAAGCGAGACGGAGGAAGCCCCGTCTCGACATCGCGCGTCCCCCCATTGAGGTGAGCCCCCCGTCTCTGTTCCCGTCCACGTCTGTAGTCGAGTGCTGATCCAGCCTGAGTGGGCTGAATCAGTGTGTTCCAGGCTCCAGTTTCGAACCACGAGTAGACCAGTAGATATAGGTCTCCAGAGCCTTCATGGCGTCTGAATCGTCTTCGATCTTCTCCCCTTCGGCGGCCTTCTCGATGCACCAGTTGATCATATCCCGCAACGTTGCAAACTTGCTGACCTGTTCCTGGAATTTAGGAAAGGTGTAGGGGTGAGTGTCTGAGGCAAAGGGGTGGCACATCGCGCATGCCATCCCGGTGTTGGAAAGCGTAACACCAAGCCGTTTCTGGGTAGCTCCGTCACCGTGGAAGAGCATGTCACCGACCTTTACCTGTTCGATGAAGACCTGTTCAAACGCCTTCAGTTGCTCGGGCGTGTGTCTGGCCTTATGGGCAAGGGCCGAATTCGGTCCGGATGCGATGACGAGGAGCAGGCCTAGGGAGGCACCCAGTATGGTTCTCATAGTGCGTGGACGCTTCATCGTGGTCCTCCTCTTGGATGTGCGATTAACCAGTGGTTACTTGTATGCGCCGTAATACGGCCACTCACGGTCGGCAAGTCGTGGGCTCAGGATCTGATTGGCGTTATCCGCGCACGCCGAGTCCCACGGCGCCTCGCCGAGAATATCTTTTCGCCACATCACATAGTCATTCTCGATCTTCTCTGCGGCGCCTACAGTGAGCTTTGACCAACCTACTCCATCGAAGGGATCCCCAGGATCGACACGAACCTTACACTTGGTGAGGGTCGGTACCCCTTCAGGCGCATACGGCCAAGTCCAGGAGGTGGCCAGCATCCCGATCGAACGTACCTTGCCGATCTCGTTATACAAGACTTGATGAGTGTGACCGTGGATATTGGTGACGTTGGCGAACGGCGTGAGAACCTCGTGCACTTCACGCCAATCCCGTACCCAGAAGTTCCAAGGCGGGTAGTATTCGTACAGTGGGTTATGGCTGAAGATCACGATCGGCTTATTCTTTGGCCAGTTGGAAAGGGTCGTGGAAAGCCACGCGAGCTGATCACGGCCGACACCGGCCCACGCGCCGGCCACACTCCCATCCAGGGTGGCCATATGACCCATCCGCTCTTTGGGGGTCATCTTCTTGGCTGTCCAATAGTCCGGACCGCGACTGACAGTATCGAGTCCGATAAAGCGGACCCCTTTGTGGTCGAAGGTCCAGGAGGATTTGCCAAAGAGCTTCTCCCACTTCACCCCCATATCAAGGTACCAGTCGTGTTCTCCTGGGATAAAGACCTTTTTGATTGTGACCTCTTTCAGGATCTCGGCCCCGAGGTCCAACTCGATCGGATCCCCGAGCTGCGCCAGATCACCTCCATAGATCAGAAAATCAGCAGGCGGCGACATGGCTTGGACTTCTTTTATCGCACGGGTCACCTTATCGACAAAACGAGTGTTGAGCGTTTTTGGGTACAGGTGGGAGTCCGAGACCCAGACGAATTTAAAGGCCTCGGCGCCGAAGGCCAAATCGAGGGTATTCAGCCACGGAAACCATCCGGCTGAGGCTACGCCGGCGGCGGCGCCGGCAAGTAACGATTTATGAAGGAACATACGGCGGGTGAGTTCCATTGTCCTGTCAGGATGTTCACCGGGCTGCCGTAACACTCGATCCATCTCGCGGCGCCGGCTCTCGGTTTCTGCGGAAGCGCCGATCTTCCGCCACCACTTGAGTCTTGCGTTCGATCTCAGGAGTTTGAGTCGGTCACGATCACGGCCATAATCATCCATTGCACGAACCTCCTTGATGCGTAACACGCACAGGTTCTGATGCCGCCTATTTCTTCAACTCGATACTGACTGAAACCACTTCCTTTGCCTTCACAACCACCGGGATCTCAGTAAGTCCAGTATATTCCTGCCAGACAACGAGGGTGTAGGCACCGGGCGGAACATCTGTAATCGTGAACATGCCGTCTTTACCGGTGAGCCCATAGTAGGGGTTGTCGGCGACGTAGATCCACCCTAACATCCAGCCATGCGCATCGCACTCAACCCGGACAATCCCGGATTTCTTGAGGGGTCGTTTGACTCGATCGCCCTGGTTCGGCAATGTCACGCTAAAGACGGTCCGTTTTCCCAGGAATCCGTGCGTGGCATGCAAGACCGAATCGGAGCTGACGATCTCGAGGTCCGATTCGACCGGTACCACCTGAACGTGGGGCACAAAGTTACATTTTAGGTTGGTCAGTTCAGGTATTTTTGCGGACTGCGCCCAGGCTTTGCCGCTCTCGACCGCTTTCAGGAACACTATTGCATCCTGAAGGCTCTGATCCTCGCCCAGGATGATCTGAGGTTCCTCGCGGATACCCCCACAGACCTCTTGGTCTTTCGTGGGAATGATCGTCTTCATTGGGGGAGGTGACCCCTGAAACACCACCCTCCCTTTGATTGTTCCGCCGTCGCTGACTGTGATTTCCTGATAGGAATAGGCTGTGGGCGTGAGAGCAGTGAGGACAATAGCGGAAGCAACAACACAGATCACCGTTCTAAAGCGTCGCATGCGTCGCCCTCCTTGATGGGATGATCATTAGAGATTCTGACAATGTTTGTCAAGACATTTTAAAATATTGCTTTAGCGTGCCGTCAGGTTAAAACCGCTTGGAGGGCTAAGGACGAAAGGCGATACCATGAGGGGCTCTCCCCACCGAAATGACGACCATGACCTGCGCTGTGACGATATCGATAACCGAGATACTATCATCACCTCGGTTCGTCACATACATCTGCCGGCCGGTAGGGGAGAGGGTCAACATATCCGGACTCTTACCGGTAGGGATGGAACGGATTACGGTATTCGTCCTGGCCTCGATCACAGACAGGGTATTGGAGCCCCTGTTGGCCACGTACACGTACAGACCATCCGGTGAGACAGCCAGCCCATGGGTATCGAATCCGGTCTCAATTGATCTGACCTCTTTCAAGGAGGTCGTATCGATCACGACAACCCTGCTTTCTCCCCCTGTTGTGACATACAGATACCGCCCATCGCTGCTGAGGCCGAGACCCATCGCATCTTTTCCGGTCAGGATAGTGGCAATGGTCTGGTGCGTGGCCGCATCGAGGACCCATACCTCTTCATTGCCGCTGAGCGAGACAAACGCCTGTGTTCCGTCTCGGGAGAAGACGACCATCTGCGGAGCCTTCCCAACTGAAATCCGTTTGATCACCTTTTTGGTCAGCACGTCGATGATCCAGAGATCGTTGGAACCGGGGTTGGTGATGTAGGCGAGTTTGCCAGTCGGACTGAAGGTTACGGCATGGGTTCGGGTCCCCGCAGGAAGTACGGTTGTGACCTCCCGCGTTGCGGTATGAATAATGCTGATTGTATTGGAGCCTACGTGGCTCACCCACGCCTCTTTTCCATCAGGGCTGAAGGTGATGTTGTGGGGCTCCTTGCCACCAGAGGGGATTGTGGTGAGGACTGCAAGTGCCTCGGTATCGATGATGCTGATAGTGTTCGACAACTGATTGGCTACCCAGACCTCAGCCCCGGAGGCTGTCTTCACCCAGAGGAATGCCATGAGGAGGGTGAGGAGGGTCCTGCCGACTGTCCACCGGTTCATCCGATCAGGCTCCCGCCATACCCACACGATTTCCGGAAGAGCCAGGAGAGACGTACCCTATTTGGGTAACGCCGGGGCGGCCACCTGCAAGTCGGGGCAGCTCAGCGACTTCAGGAACGACGCCAAATCGGCCTTTTCTTTGGGCGTGAGGTTCAGCGGCTTGATCTCTTTCGAGAGGTGGGGATTCTTGATCCCTCCCTTATCGTAGAACTCGATTACCTCTGCGAGGCTTTTCGAAGTCCCATCGTGCAAGTAGGGCCCACTGGCAGTAATGTTACGGAGGGTCGGTGTCTTAAAAGCCCCCTTGTCTGACTCTTTCTTGGTGACGCTATACCGCCCAAGATCGGGTTTCGGCTTATCCATGCCTACGCCGATATTATGGTATCCTTCATCGGTGAAATTGAAGCCGGTGTGACAGGTTTCACAGTGCGCCTTTTCTCGAAAAAGGATGAGCCCAGCCTTGGCGCTCAGAGTGATGGCTTTTTGGTCCCCGGCCGCATACCTGTCAAAGGCGGAGTTGCCGCAGAGCAGGCTTCGCTCGAAGGAGGCGATGGCCTGGCCGACCCCCTCTTTCGTTACCTTGGTGCCGAAGACCTTCTGGAACTGCGCCCGGTATCCCTGCAGCTTGTCCACGGCCGCGACCATCCCTTCCAGGGTATGGCCCATCTCGATGGGATTCTGGACAGGGCCCAGAGCCTGGTCCTCCAATGAGGGGGAGCGACCATCCCAGAACTGCTCCTGGCTGAAGAGGCGATTGATCGTCACGGGGGCGCTGCGCCCGCCGACCTGGCCTTTGATCCCTGTGGAGGTGGGGCGGCCGTCGGAGAACCCTTTCTCTGGCGCGTGACAGGTGGCGCAGGCAACGGTTCCATCGGCTGAGAGCCGCTTGTCAAAATAGAGCTGTTTGCCCAGGTCGATCTTCTCGGCTGTCAGCGGATTGTCCGGGGGGATGTAGGCTGCTTCTTCCTGTAGCCCGAGCGGCATCTTCAGTTTGTACGGTCCTTCAGCCTCGCTCTCCCTGATGGACAGGCCCGAAACGCTAACCAGTATGCTGAGAATCCAGATCCCCCGTCTCATCTGATCCCTCCCGGTCCTCTGTAGATCACCCTTTACCTCGGCAACTGTCATAGCAACAGGGCAGTCCGGCTTCGTCACGGTGCTCTTTATAGCACATCTGAAGACGTGATACAATTGCGAAAGCCGTAATTACCGTACAGAATGGGTTGTGGGTGGCTGCAGCCTGGAGAGACTCAGTGTGATGTATAGTTTCGTAGTTGACTTCGCGTCGTAGCTCGGCTAGAAAACATAATCTATGCCGGATCATAGCGAGAGATTAATGCCCGATACCCGTACACGAGTCCACAGTCTCTGGCCACATCGATTTGCTCTGGTGACCGCGGCATCGACGTTGGTGTTGATCTTTGTCGGAGGCCTGGTCACGAACACTGGAGCGGGGCTGGCGGTACCGGACTGGCCGACCACGTTCGGGTATAACATGTTCCTCTACCCATGGTCACAAATGGTGGGGGGTATCTTCTATGAACACAGTCATCGGCTGATCGGATCCATCGTGGGTCTGCTCACCATTGCATTGGCCACTCTGCTCTGGGTGAAGGAGTCAACGCGAGCGGCTCGATGGTTGGGCGTTGCTGCCGTTGGCGCGGTGATCATGCAGGGGGTGCTTGGCGGTCTTCGAGTGATCCTGGTATCGGCCGGAAGTGAACTCGCACTCACCCATGGTCTGCTGGCCCAAGCCTTCTTTGCCCTTATAGTGAGCTTGGTGGTGTGTACCTCCCAGGAGTGGAAACACAGGCCCAGGCAGGTCGTAGTTGCTGATACCGGAGCGGTCAAGCGTCTCTGCCTCCTGACAACCGGTTTTGTGTATCTCCAGATCTTCTTTGGAGGTATGCTGACACATATCGGTGACTGGATCCTGGCCCATCTGTTCTGTGCTGCGCTTGTTACCTTCCATGTCTGGCGCCTGGCGACACGTATCCTCAGACCTCATTCTGGTCAGGTGAAGCTGGTGCAACCTGTCACTCTGCTCATCGGCCTGTTGGTGCTGCAGCTTCTGTTGGGTCTTGGGTCGTATGTCAATCGCTTTACGTCTGTCGAAATCCCCTACGCGGCCTTTACTCGGTTGGCGCTTCCAGCCACTCATAGAATCACGGGTGCGCTGATGCTGGCAGTCTGTATCGTGCTGACGCTGCGAGCCTATCGGCTGCCGGCGTCGCGGCGGGCTGCCCCCAGCCAGGGATTGCTCGCCGAGCGGGTGCGTGCATGATGCTCACGTCTGAAACAGTGGGCGCCGAGTTCACGCGTCCATGCAGGCGAGCGGCAGATTTCGTGTTACTGATGAAGCCGCGCATCGTGATGATGGTGCTGCTCACCACATTCGTAGGTTTTTATCTCGGTGTGCGCGGCACACCAGACTACGCGGTGCTGCTGCAGGTGCTCACCGGTACGGCGCTCGCGGCGGGTGGAACCCTTGCGCTGAATCAGTTCCTCGAGCGGGACGTAGACGCACGGATGGTGCGTACACGGCTCCGACCATTGCCGGCTGGGCGACTACAGCCCGCAGAGGCGCTCCTGTTCGGATTGTTGATCTTAGTCACGGGCCTGCTGTACCTGGCCATCTCGGTTAACGTCCTGAGTAGTGTGGTGGCGGCGGTTATCGTGGGAAGTTATCTGTTTCTTTACACGCCGCTCAAGCGCAGGACCGCTTTCTGCACGATTGTGGGAGCGGTGCCGGGGGCATTGCCGCCGGTTATCGGCTGGGCAGCAGCCACGGGAAGGCTCGGAATCGAGGCGTGGGTGTTGTTCGCCATTATGTTTCTCTGGCAGCTTCCCCATACGCTGGCAATCGCCATGCTGTACAAGGACGATTATAAGCGGGCAGGGATCCGACTCCTCCCCATGGTCGATCCGGACGATAAACTGACGGGATGTCAGATTGTCTGCGACTGCCTGGTCTTGCTTGTCGTCAGCCTACTGCCGACCCTCATCGGATTCGTCGGCCCAGTCTATTTCGTAGGCGCGCTTACGCTGGGTATTGGCCTGCTTGTTTGTGCGTGCGCCTTTACCCTCTGGCGATCGACGACTGACGTGAGGCGGCTGGTGCTCGCGTCGCTTGTGTACCTACCGGCGCTGCTCCTGCTGATGGTACTGGATCGGGTACCATTTTAACCGCCGCAGGCTCGATCAGTTTCCGTGTTCCTTCCCGGCGGCGACTCAGTGAGTCGCCGCAACGGGACCAGACAATGCTCTTATCACGTGACCACGAAGGGATGATGATGCTGGGAGGGTGAAGACGCCATTCTTGTCCAAAAATGCTTCATGGGAGCACTTGTGGGGATGTCCGGAGGATTCATCGTCGGTCTC
>JANGEZ010000122.1:0-19182 GCA_031838355.1 Candidatus Methylomirabilis sp. bin48
ACGATCAACTCGGGGTCATGCGGAACGAGCTGCAAAGCCTGGCTGAGGGCTTGTGCTGCGGCAGGCGGATCGCCCTGGACGAGGTGCTGCTCGGCCTGCCGGACCTGTTCGATGACTTCCGCCGGCCATGCAGGTTGAGTGGCAACATCAGTGCTAGCCGTCTGCTCCCGCATAGATTGAAGCAACCTATCCTGCGCAGCCCTGACGTGCTGTTTTTCAGCAGCCGAGACCTTATACCTCTCTAAAATGATGGCATACGTTCGCCGAAAGTCGGCGAACTTTGAACTGCTCATTGTGCTGCCATCAATTCTTGATGCAAACTCGCATGTGACTTTCTTGATGTGAGCAAATTGAAATCGCCTGGACAGACGTATCCACAACTCCCAATCCTCGTGGGTTGTCAGCGATTCGTCGAAAAAGCCGACTGCGTTCAGGCAGGCCCGTTCATGCATAAAGCAGAGTACAGGGACAAAGTTGTGGACCAGGATTCTGTCATGGTCGAAATCGAAGGAGTACGGAATATCCCGCTTCGTGACGACGTACCTGCCGTCTCTTCTTTCCTGATGCGCTCGATACGCGTCCGTATAGGCTACCTTGCACTTACTCTGCTCCAGAAATGTGACAAGTGTCTGCAGGTGATCCGGGCGGTACAGATCATCGTCATCCAGATAGGCGATATATTTTCCTCTCGCCACCATGATCCCAGTATTTCTAGCCGCTGCCAAGTTACGGTTACTGCCGTGTCTGATGTAGGTAATCCTGTCATCCTTATCAAGGAACCTCACGATGTTTTCAACGTCGCTTCCAGCATCATTGACTACAATTATTTCAAAATCCTGATAGGTCTGATTCAGGATGCTTCGCAAGGTATCAAGAAGGGTATCGGGACGATTATAGGTTGGAACGATAACTGAGACCATTGGGGCACGTAACGTCGACCCCGACATTGCCAGTACCGAGCTGTGATGGACACTTGGCTTGGTTTCCGATGCTTTGCTCTGCCTGCCCTCTTTAGCGTGCGTTGTCTCTGAGGAGTGGATAATGGATGCTCCAACTGGAGCATGGGCCACGCCGACATCTGCTTTCATCCGCTCCTTAACAATCTCCAGATTCTCGCGAGCTAGATCATTGTCCGGAACAAGCTTAAGTGCCCGCTCATACAGAGTCTGCGCGCCGGCGAGATCGCTCGCCTCAACAGCACACTTACCGAGCGCCAGCAAGGTCTCCACATCGTCAGGGCTCTGACGCAACGCGTCTGTGTACGTCTGAACCCCCTCAACATGGCGCCCACTCTCAAGACATATTCGCCCGAGTAGCTTGAGTGCATCGACATCGTTCGGATTCAGTGTCAATGCCTGTCGCACAGAACATTCAGCCTCGTCCCTTCGCTCAAGCATGACTAGGACAGCAGCCAGATTAAGATGAGCCGGACCGCAGGCGGGGTGCAGGGTTGTCGTCTTCACGAACTCACGCCGGGCCCCTTCAACATCACCAAGCCGCAATACGACATTGCCGTAGGCAATGATCAACTGCGGGTCACGAGGGACGACGACAAGAGCCTTACGTAGCGAATCGCGTGCGGCGGGCAGGTCGCCCTCCAGGAAATGGGCATCAGCCTGTCGCACGTGGGTAGTGACTTCGGGTGGCCACTTTGAGTCTGAGGCCTCGGGCGGACTCGGAGCGGCGGTTGAGTGCGTACTTGCTGGCATCGCCTGGGGTGGCCGCTCTCCGACTGAAAGTTCCGACGTGATCGGTGCCTGCAACACAGCCTCTGCTCTTTGGCGTACCGCCTCGTCGAAGAGTGCAGAATGGTTGAGGATGATCCGTGCTTTAAGTTCAGCATCATGTTTCAGAGCATTCGAGTACATGCTGCCTGATTTCATACGATATAGAAATAGTGGCTCAGGAACCCTTCTGGCTCTGAAACCCTTCTCGAGACAGCCAATCCAGAAATCCCAGTCCTCATAGCCCCAGATCATGTTCGGATTATATCCCCCTACTTTGGACCAGACATCTCGACGGTAGAGTGAACAGTAGGGTAAACCTGAACAGGAAGGTAAACCGTTCTTGAGGCGAGCAGCATCCAAAAACAGATGTTCATCGATACAACGAACCACGTGCGATTGCGTCCCAAAGGTTTCATAATCCGGATAGACAATGGCGACATCCGATTGGGTCTCCAGCACCTCCACAAGTCGAGCAAGCGCATAGGGCTTGAGCACATCATCAGCATCGAGCGGTAGGAGATAACGACCATGTGAGGCGGCAATACCAGCATTACGGGCATCCGCCAAGCCACCATTCTTTTTTTCGAGCAGATAAATCCGTTTGCCGGGGTACCGGGCGATGAGGTCCCGCGCAACCTGGCTGGTCTGATCTGGGCTACCATCGTTGACGATGATGCATTCCCAGTCAGTGAACGTTTGATGCACCACGCTCTCGACCGCCTCCGGCAAGTACTGAGCCTGGTTATAACAGGGAATGACAACCGAAACTACCGGCGACGTCGCTTCGGTCGACTGCCCCGTCAGTTCACTCTCTTGGCAACGCGGATGCGGACTAAGGCCGCGAGAGGCTTCGGTCTTGAGCCGGCAGCTCGCAGCAACGGACTGAACCTGCATGAAGAAACGCACATGCTCGTCAAGAGGCGCCTTACTCAGAGAATTAGCATGCGCAGCCAAATTCACGATAAGAGAATATGCATTTTCACTATCACGAGATTTTTCGATCTCTAGCACGCGAAGACGATTCTCAAAAACGGAAACACCCGCTGCCAGCAGTGCGGCTGCCCTGAAGGTCAATGATGGAACGGCCGCATCCTCCAACCCATGGGACCGGAGAAAAGTGAAGAGATCTGAGATCCAGAATATCTCATGAAATAATGTCAGAAATTTATTTGGGTAACTTCCTGAGTCCTTGATAATCGCCAGTCGCGGGTCATGCCAATCCCTATCGTCTTTTGCGAAAAAATACTTCTCTTTGCTAGCGACAATTTTGCCCTTCATGGCAAGATAACTTATCAACAGTTGGTCGGAATAAGTCGGCATGATTGTCTTTGTTCGCAGAAACTCCATCCACTCCAGAAAAGGTTTGCGACGGATTGTAGAATACCAAAGGAGAGCAGTTAGATGAGGCTGCTTATATAAGGAAAGAAGCCTCGCCTCCTGTTCCTCCTCTTCGATGTCCTGTAGCCGAAAGAGATTTAACTGCGTGGGCGAATAACTCAGATATGCATAGGGTGAAATGGCCATCGTATCTGACGAGACCGTTCGGGACATGCTAGAGGCGCCACTTATCAAATTGACGCTAAATGGATCATCATCGGAGAGCTGGAGTATCCATTCCGTCTCCAATTCGGTAGCAAGGAATATTCGCTGCGTTGCATCCTTGAGGCCGATGTAGGTGAACTTTCCATCTTTTGCCAGTCTCGCGGCTTTGGCGAGAATCGTCTCCCTTTTCTGATCGTCTTCTTGTCCATCCGCGATAGTCAGATGGCTATCCTCCGCACCCCCTACTACACCGATCAAGTGGTTAACGATATCCCGTGTAACCGGCAGGAATCGAATCGTCGGCAGAATTATATTAAGCGCCTTACTCATGCTACGCGACACCTTTCCTTTATCCGACGGCAGTAGTGTCCGGCTATCGATCGAACAATAACAACTGGTTACAACCCTCGTCTTCCGCAGTCGACTCGGGTACGATCGTAAGTGCCTGAATCAAGGGCATGCGTTCAAATAGAGTCACGCTGAGGACCTGTAGAATTGTGCAGAGACTCTGGGGTAACCCGAGCCGTTTCTTGAGGATCGCCACCAGGACTATAATGTTTCCCTATCTCTGCTTCGAATTCAATTCCAGCATATGCGCCAGATGCTATGAGTATCAATCGATCACCTTTAATAGGAGTTTTATTTGCTCATACGTCATTTCGATGAATTCATTTGGTCGCACTGCCCTGTCGTCCACGTAAAAACCAGATGCCGAGCGCGATCGCCGCCGCAATGGCGATCCCGATGATCTCGATGCTCCGCAGAAGGTCACGGATGGACTGGGCATTGTGCGCCCCGCCGATAAATCGAGCCATTTCCCGGCCCAAGGCGGGTTTCATCCCCATATCGAGCAGCCCAAGCCACGCCTGCAGGATGGCGAAAATGCCGATCAGACCATAAGCCTCGACCCCAAGGTACTTGATGTACAGCGGGATAAAGGCCAAGCCCATCAGGGCACGCCAGCCCTGACCGAGGTAGTTGGCGATGATGTTGCGTCTTACCATGGTGATGGTAACCTGCTGGGTCCAACAGATTGACATAACATTGTGAGCACCCGACTGCCGCTCAATCTTTGATCCGTTTCAGATAGCCGTCCGGGGCGACGGTGATGAGGAGCTTGTGTTCGATCTGCTTGTCGATCTCGAATTCCGGGTGGGTCTCGAGGTATTCCCACACTGCCGTCTTTGGGTTGTTGCCCTTGCCCCAGGGGCGGTCGGGAAAGAAGTCCTCCGGCATGTCCTCCACCACGGTGTCCATCACCACACAGTAGCTGCCTACCGATACCAGCAGCGCGTAGACCTCGAGCTCGGCTAGAACGTGTTCATGGGTATGGTTCGAATCGAGCACCACAAGGATGCGCTTACCTTCTGCCGCCTTCCTGACTTGCTCGACAATCTCCGGGGCGGTGCTGGAGCCCTCCAACATACGGATACGCTTGAACATCGGGTGCGCCTCGATGGCTGCCCGGTTGTGGGGCCGGATGTCTATGTCGATGCCCAATACCTCGCCCTGACCGATCAGTTCCAGGAGCGAAGCGTAATAGATGAGTGAGCCACCATGGGCGATGCCGGTCTCGATGATGAGGTCGGGCTTGATCGACCAGATCAGCTCCTGCATGGCGATCATATCTTGGGGGTACTGGATGATCGGACGACCAAGCCACGAGAAATTATAGGTGTAGCGCTTCCGGGCCGATTCAAGTATCCAGTCAAGTGTTAAACTGTCCATCCTTAGGCCTTGCCAAGGTGGGAATGCCTGCGGTAGAACGTCTCACAGGGCATATGCATTTCTACAAGGTGTACAGATTCGCCGCTGCCGGGGGCGATCGGGTCGCAGACCCGGTAATGGATTTCGCCGCCGTTTTCATGCCGCGTCAGGGCATGGGCGGCGTGCATCACGAAACCCACAGAGCTGTGCAGTGCCAAGGTTCTACTATTGTTCGAAAATACATGCAGATAGATTTCACTGACAAGACATGTCGAATAGAGCCAGTCCATGAGAGAGAGTTCCGCAAAGTATATTAGTTGTGCATCGCCTCCCTTTTCTCCGCGTATCAGATTGTCCAGCTCCGCACTACCACTGCTGATGTTGCAGACACCGAAGTTGCCGATCATGACACGGTCGTCGGTATAGATCAGAAAAAGAAGGCGTGTATCGTCTGCCAGCACGACGTTCCGCAGCCAGTTGCGGGTCCTCGCCTCATTGGCGCTGAATTGCGTGAGGAAGTGCCTCATGAACATGCGACGCCACTTGGTCAATCCAGCGACCACGGTCTCGTCATTAGCTAAGGCTGACGTCACGGGTGTCAACCAGCCTATCAGGTCGTCCTGCATATTCCTTACCTCGATTGCCATTTCCGCCGACGTGACCTGACTATCGAGCCCCTTCATTTTCCGGACTAGTACGCGCAGCTCGTCAGACGTCTTCACAGAGCGTGTCCATTTCAGACAGGGTGGGAGAGCAGTTGAGCCAGCGGATAGCGAACGTCGGATCATTCCAGCGCACGCTGTAGGCAGCAGCCGATTCGTAATGGTGTGCCATCTGCAAAAGCTTTATGGTTGCCATGCTGACACTTTGTTGCGTGATGCGCCGGTCCGCCCACTCGTGAACAAGCTGACCACGCCATCAACGACTCGATCGAGATCCATCTTTGTAAGGTCATGATACGAGGGCAAGTTGATTGCGCGACCGCCGATGTCATAGCTGTTTCGATTGTCCGGTAGCGGCGTGAACATGGGCAACGAGCTAAGCGGGTAGAAGAAAACTCGACCGTCAATGTTTTCTTCTTGGAAGACAGCAAGCACATCATCCCGGGTCACCCTCGTTTCCGTCGAAAACACCACGGTGGGCATCCAGTAACCGCTTATCATCCCCGGTTTCTCTGGATTCATGCTTATGCCCGGCTGCGTTCCCAAGTGCTCTCGGTAGTAGCGAAAGATGTCACGCTTCCGTTCAACAAGCTCATCAATCCGTTCTATCTGGGCGCAGCCGATGGCCGCCTGGATGTTGGACATCTTGTATTTGAAGCCAATATAGTCCGGCCAGAACTGGCGTGTCTGACCGGCAACGCGGCCGTGGTTGCTTAGGGTGAGCACCTTCTCGTACAACGCGTGGTCATTGGTGATGAGCATCCCGCCTTCCCCGGTCGTCACTGTCTTGGTTCCGTGGAAGGAGAATGTTCCGAACCTCCCTGTCGTTCCGGCGTGGTGGCCGTGCCAGTATGAGCCTATCGCCTCGGCGGCGTCTTCGATGACCGGAATGCCATATCGGTCGCCAATCGCCAAGAGTCGATCCATCTCACACAGGTTGCCGTACAGGTGCACGGCGATAATGGCCTTGGTACGCCGGGTGATGGCCTCCTCCGCTCGATCTGGATCGAGACACCAGGTGTCCGGGAGAATATCAACGAATACCGGCTTGGCCCCCAGGTAGGTGATAGGTGCAGCCGTGGCAATCCAGTTGGTATCGGCCAGGACTACCTCATCGCCCGGTCCGATGCCCAGCGCAGCCATACCCATGTGCAAGGCACCTGTGCAGCTTGATGTCGCTATAGCGTACTTGACGCCTAAATGGGCCTTGAAGGCATCCTCAAAATGGCTGATGTACTCGTAACAACGGTCGCCCCAGCCGTTGCGTGCAGCATCGGTGGCGTAGGCCACCTCCAGCTCGGTGATGGAGGGTTTGGTGTAGTAGATGCGGGGTTTCACGTTACTTCCAAGTGGGGAACAGTGGTCACAAACTGCCCGCCCCACTCTCTTATGTATGCAAGCTGCTCCACTACTTCCTCCCGCAAATTCCAGGGTAAGATCACTACTCGATCCGGACGGTCGCGACGTAAATATTCTTCATCGACGATGGGGATACGACTGCCCGGCAGATATTTACCCTGTTTTGCGGGGTTTCTGTCCACGACGTAGGGCAACATGTCTGGCCGCACGCCGGTGTAATTGAGCAAGGTATTGCCTTTGGCGGCGGCACCATAGGCCGCTACCTTTGTGCCGCTGCGGCGCGCCCCGACAAGGAAGGCCAGGAAGTCGAGCTTGATCTGGTCAACCCGTTGCTGAAACCCCTCGTAGAAGGACGCTGTGCATACGCCGAGGGCTGCTTCGCGGGCGAGCAGGTCGCTTACATGCGGCATTACCGGGTGCCGGCCAGTGTCGCTACGTTGGGCGAACACGCGCAGGCTGCCGCCGTGGGTGGGATGCTCTTCCACATCGAACACGGTTAGCCCGTTATCCGCGAAGATGCGGTCAACCGCTGTGGCGGACAGGTAGGAAAAATGCTCGTGGTAGATGGTGTCGAACTGGTTTTCTGCGATAAGCGTGAGCAGGTGCGGAAACTCGAAGGTGGCTACCCCTTGCGGTTTGAGCAGTACAGCAAAGCCCGCCACAAAATCGTTGATGTCCGGCACGTGGGCTAGCACATTGTTGGCCACCATGAGGTCGGCCTCCTTGCCATGGGCGACCAGTTCTCTAGCCAGACGCACACCGAAGAAGTCCTCCACGATGGGAATGCCCTTGGCGCGGGCGGCCGCAGCAGTGCTGGCGGTGGGCTCTACGCCGGTGCCGGGAATATTGTGGGCCTTAATATATTGGAGCAGGTAGCCATCGTTGGCGGCTATTTCCATCACATGGCTGTCGGGATTCAGGCCGAAGCGTTCCACCATGTCGGCCACATAGCGCTCGCAGTGCGCCAGCCAACTGCTGGAAAAGCCGCTGAAATAGGCGTATGCGGCGTCAAACAGCTCATGCGCCTGGGCAAAGTCTTCCGTTTGCACCAGCCAGCAGTGCTCGCAGACCAGCACACGCAGGGGGAACCACTTTTCAGGCGCATGGAGGCTCTGCTCGGTGAGGTAGGCATTGGAAGGCGGTGCGCTGCCAAGGTCCACGAGGGGCAGCTTGAGTTCTGCGCCGCAGTGACGGCACTTCATATGGTCACCCCGCCAAAGTCTTCCGTCACCAGCGGGTGTGCGGCGTCGCGGGGCGACAGTTCCGCCACCGCTTCAGGCCAGCGAATGTTCAGTCTGGGGTCTTTAGCATTCAGACCACATTCAGCCCCAGGTTGATACGCAGCAGTATGGAAATATAGCATTTCGCAGTCTTCGGTCAGGGCTTGGACGCCGTGGGCAAAGCCCTCTGGGATCATCAGGGTTTTGTGGTTGCCGGCGCTTAAGATTTCCGCGTGCCAGCGCAAGAAGGTGGGAGAGCCCTGACGCAGGTCCACGGCGACATCGAATACTTCGCCGCGCAGACAGCTCACGAACTTGGTCTCGGCATGGGGTGGGTGCTGAAAGTGCATGCCACGCACCGTGCCCTGCCTGGCTGTCAGTGTGTGGTTGATTTGCACAATGGTTTTGCCCAAGATCAGCGTCTGCAAATCATCCGCGCAAAAGAGCCGCTCCAGATAGCCACGGCTGTCGCGAATCGGTTTTCGCTGGATGAGCTTCAGCCCCAGTAGTGGCGTATCAAGGATGTCGAAGCGATCGCTCATGACTGACCTTCTGCCTCGTACGCGCGGATCTGGTCTACGCTGACGGCCGTCATGTCGGCACCATGGCTCCAAGCCTGCTGCCAAGAGACCGTCCGCTCAAGCGCCTGTTCTAACGACCAGCGCGGTTTCCAGCAGAGCGCATTGCGAGCGCGGGCGCTATCAAGTCGGAGCAAACCGGCCTCGTGCGGGTGTGCGGATGGCGACGGGTACGCCACGCGCGCACCATCGCCCCAGAGCTGCGCCGCGGCCTCGGCAACCTCACCCACGGTGGCATCACCGCTTGCGTCAGGCCCGAAATTCCAGGCCTTGGCGAATGTGGCGCCATCCGGGGCAAGGAGATGCTCTGCCAGTTGCAGATAGCCTGCAAGCGGCTCCAATACATGCTGCCAGGGACGCACGGCCCGGGGGAAGCGCAAGCGTACGGACTCACCCGCCGCAAACGCGCGCAGACAGTCTGGAACCAGTCGGTCGACGGCCCAATCTCCACCCCCGATCACATTGCCGGCGCGAGCGGTCGCCACGTGGGCCGGATGACCTGTTGCTCCGTCGAAGAAACTCGCGCGATAACTGGCCGCCACAAGCTCCGCCGCTGCCTTGCTGGCACTGTACGGGTCATGGCCCCCGAGCGGCTCGACTTCACGATATGGATACTCACATTCGCGGTTCTCATAGACCTTATCCGTGGTGATAAGCACGATGGCACGAACTGAGTCGGCTGCGCGCGCAGCCTCCAGCACATGCGCCGTTCCCATCACATTGCTGGCCAGCGTACCCAGAGGGTCGCGATAACTTTCCCGTACCAGGGGCTGGGCGGCCAGATGGAAGACAACTTCAGGCTGCGCCTTGCTGAGTGCTGACTTGAGTTGCGCGAGATCGCCGAGGTCAGCGCGCGTGTCCGAACCCAGCACAGAACCAATGCGGGCAACCTCGAACAAGGCGGGGTTGGTGGGCGGGTTAAGCGCGTAGCCATGTACCCTGGCCCCAAGCCGATGGAGCCAGAGCGTTAGCCAGCCGCCCTTGAAGCCGGTATGGCCAGTGACCAATACTGAGCGGCCGTGCCAGAATGGAGGATTGGAGGACTGGCAGCTTGGAAGATTAGAAGATTGGCGGGTTGAGTTACTCATAGCTATTCCTTCGAGCACAGTCGCGATCTTAAAGCGTTCAACATCTTCCCAAGGGCTTCGATCTCGGTGTAGACACCATCCATAGCAGACAAGTACCCCAGTTCTTCGCAGATCAGCACGATTGCTTCCACTTCTGCAAGAGAAGCCACCGAAATATTGAGAAAGTGCGCAAAGTCCCTGGTGGACTTCCTGCTCTTGCCTTCCGCTATGTTCAGTGCGACAGACGTTACGGCCCGCTTGAGCTGCTGCTTTAAGACGTACTCTTCCAGCTTCGGCAGGCTTTCTGCAAGACGATAGACTTCCTTGATCAGCTCGACACTTTTCTGCCATACAGCCAGATCTCTATAATAACTTCTTGCCAAATCCAGGCTCCTGAGTTACGCCAACCGAACTTTCCAATCTTCTAACCCTCCAACCCTCTAACCCCACACCTTCCAGGGCGCCTTACCGGAGGCCCAGAGCTCTTCAAGTAAGTTTTTGTCGCGCAGTGTGTCCATAGGCTGCCAGAAGCCGTAATGTTCGAACGCCATGAGCTGGCCTTTATTCGCTAGTTCCGTAAGGGGTGTGCCTTCCCAGCTCGTTGCATCATCATCTATCATGGCGAGACATTGAGGGGAGAGCACAAAGAACCCGCCATTGATCAGGCCGCCATCACCGCGCGGCTTTTCCATGAAACCGGCCACCTCGGCGCCTTCCATCTGCAAGGCGCCGTAGCGTCCAGGGGGCTGAACGGCTGTGACCGTCGCCCATTTGCCGTGCTGGCAATGAAAGGCGATTTGCCGGGTAATATCGACATCGGCAACACCGTCGCCGTAGGTAAAGCAGAACGCGTCGTCGGCCTGAACATAGGGCGCCACGCGCTTGAGACGACCACCGGTCATGGTATCTTCGCCGGTATCTACCAGCGTCACCTTCCACGGCTCAGCGTGTCGTTCATGTACCTGCATCTGGTTGTTGGCCACGTCAAAGGTAACATCCGACATGTGCAGGAAGTAGTTCGCGAAGTATTCCTTGATGACATAACCCTTGTAGCCGCAGCAGATTACGAAGTCATTCACACCATAGGCAGAGTAGAGCTTCATGATGTGCCAAAGGATCGGCTTGCCACCGATTTCGATCATGGGCTTGGGACGGCTAACCGTCTCCTCACTCAGCCGCGTACCAAGTCCTCCAGCCAGAATAACTGCTTTCATAGTCGACACGCGCCGTAATGACGGGTCACGTCCTTTTTGGTTTGGCTAGCCACTTTGCATAGCAGTGAATGGCAGAGAAACCGTTGGAGACACCACGATGTTATAGATTACTACTCAGCATCCTCGTGCCTTTCCCCACTGATATTATTGAGGACTGAAGCAAGCTATGTGCCACAAGGAATACAGCATATTCATGCTCTTAACTAGTTAACAACACTGAGGCCGGCTTGTCTTTGGTGCTGGTTGGATCGGATAGCGGCTACTTCCTGGCCACCAGGTGGGGCAAATTCTGCCGCCGGGCTGAAGATATCAAGCGGGAAACGTTGGGCGTGAGATGAGTATAAGAGGTGTGGGAGGTCAGTTATTAAAGTTTTGGCTCGATGAGCGAGGAGACGTACTCAGCGTACGGAAGGGAACAGGAAAGGCCCCTATTTGTTTGTTGTACACATCTGGTTCGGCCTAGCCACTTCGGCTTGCAGTGAATAGCAGAGGGACCGCGAAGTAGCTCTTCAGCGACATGAAACCTTACGAAGACTTGAGGGCAGAAGGGGTCTCGGGCAGAACGCTGCGCAGCTTTTCGCTCAGCGCCCCGGCCTGTGCAAGCGCGATCGAACTGGCGCGAAGGTTCTCTTCTCGAATTCGCTCGTAGATCTCACCCCGATGGATCGTGAATGAAGGCGGCGCCTTAATGCCGAGGCGGACATGCGAACCCCGGACCTCCAGAACACTGATCACGATCTCCTCGCCGATCGTGATCTCCTCGCCCACCTTCCTGGTCAGGATCAACATCGCGGCTCATTCATGTGTCCGAACTAGCGGATAGTGCAGGGGATACATCCCGTCCGGAAGCACCACCTGTCGGCCAAGCCGACGCGTGAGGTTCATGCAGATCGGGGCCATGAGGTTGACCGCCACGCCGTCGCCGCTGCCCTCGAACGTGACAACCACGAACAGGTCCAGTTCCTCCACAGACTTCGCATCGAGCGCCTCCAGGTCTGACGCCAGAATGGGTGGCGAGTAGTCGATCAGGAATTCAGCGGACCGGAGCAACGGAAGGGCGACGTCCGCCACGTCGAGGGCGACTAGGAGCGTGAGCGGCTTCAGCCCTTCCCGCTCGCAGAGGAGGAATCGGGTCAGATCCTCAAAGCCCGGCAGCCCCTGCGGAAAGTGGAAGACAGCTTGTTCGGCAGCGGAAAGGCTGCTCACTGTAGACCCTTTATCAACGACTAGTTCGCTGTTCATCATCACCCGATGCTATCGCAGGAAATCGACGATATTGATCTGCATAACCTTGGAGGCCGCGGACAGAGCCGCCTGATATACAATCTGCGCCTGCTGGAACTCGATGGAGGCCTCGGCGATGTCGGCGTCCTCGATCATCGAAAGCCGACCCTTGAGGGTGAGCAGGTCGCTTTGCGACCGCTGTTGGATGTCGCGTATTCGGCCGATCCTGGAGCCGACATCGGCCATGACCACACGCACCTGATCGACGGCGGTATCGAGATTGGTCAGGTTCAACTCAACGCCCGCGACATTACCCGCCCTCAATTGGTCACGGACCGTGATCAACAACGGGAAGATATCC
Organism: Candidatus Methylomirabilis sp. bin48; assembly: GCA_031838355.1. Taxonomy (GTDB): domain Bacteria; phylum Methylomirabilota; class Methylomirabilia; order Methylomirabilales; family Methylomirabilaceae; genus Methylomirabilis. The sequence goes on from JANGEZ010000122.1 coordinate 12,662, forward strand.
ACCGTCTGTGGGGGGGTCGAGGTGAAAACTGTCGAACCAGGGACATTGGCCACGACCCGTAATCCTCCAGGGAGTTCTGCGTTCACCTGGCCAGCGATCCCCGTTCCCAACGGGTTGGCCGTGACGGCCGTGATCTCGCCATTGACACCGCGCACAGCGGTAAAGGGGGCCACAGTGGTCTGCGTTCCGCCGAAGAGGTACCCATCTATCGAGCGCGCATTGGCGTCGGTCAGCAACTGCTCCAGTTTCTGATTTACCTGAGTGGCCAGATCCTGCCGATCCGAGCTGGACATGTCGCCACCCACGCCCCGGGAGGCCAGGTCCTTCACATCCCCGAGGACCGAGAGGAAGTCCGTCAACACCCCCTGTGACGCCTGTAGCCTGGCCTCGACCTGATCCCCGTTCCGCTGGGCCTGTAGAAGCTGGGCCAGCGATTCCCGAAGGGAGACGGCCAAGCCAGCGCCTATCGGATCGTCTGAGGCAGTGGCCATCCGTTGTGAGCTGGCGACCTGACGCTGCCGCTCGAACACACGATTGGCAGCCCTATTAATATCGGCCGTCAACTGGTGGAAGATCGCATTGCTTGTGATGCGCATCGGCCTGTCTCCGTTCACGAAAGGTCGTTTACACGTCCCCTCAAGCGCCCTCACTCTGCCCTTTCCAGCCGGGAGAGGGGTGTGTGGTTAACTGCCGAGTTTATTCATCAGCGTCCCAAGGAGATCGTTCACCACGTTGGTAAAATGGGCTGCGGCCTCATACGCCTTCTGGAAGCGAATCAGGTCGGTCATCTCCTCGTCCAAGGAGACCCCAGAGCTCTGATCCCGCCGAGTAGTCAAGAAGTCCGCCATCGTCGTATGTAGGCTGACCGACCGCTTCGCTCCAGCCTCCTGCTCGGCGAGGTCGCTGACGAGGCCGCTCAGATAAGCGCCGAAGGTGGTGATGCCTCCAGATGGTAGTGTGATGGCGGTGGAATCGTTCTGAAGGCCCGCCAGAGCCAGCGCATTGCTGTTGTCCCCAGGGCTGAAGGCCCCCGTCGAGTTCGGCGTGGCCGCCGCGATGGTCCGAACATCTGCCTGGACCGAGTTACTCACGGCGATGGTCCGGGCATCGCTACCGCCGAAGAAGCCGTGCAGACCCAGCGCCACCAGGGTATCGCTGGTGTCGGCAGCTAGCGTGAAGGTTCCGCCTGCGGGCGCCGTGATAGTGAGCTTGTTGTCAGCCCCCACGGTCGCTGTGAGACCTCCTCCCACTCCACCAATCGCGGCAGCCAGGTCGGTGAGCGTAGTGGTCCCCGCGCTGACGAGGATCGTCCCGGAGGCTGTCACCGCTCCGCTGGGGTCGTACACGAACACCTTGAAGCTGCCGTCCACCGGTGTGAAGGGGAGGCCTGCCGCATTCAGGGCCACCGCTGGACCGGTTACGGCATTCTCACTCGCAAGAGTGGTCAGTCCCTGGAGGCCGATCCCGCTCGCATGGAGCCTGTTGATATCCAGGACAAGATTTTTGGCCATGACATCCAACTGGGACTGGAAGCCCTTGACGAAACCGCTTGCGGAGTTCCGGGATTTGAGAAGTCCGGCCATCCTGCCCCCACCAGGCATCAGCAGGTTCCCACCGAGGAACAGGCGGGCACTATCGGGGTAGGTAGGATCGCTCGCGTTGAAAAGCTCCGCCACAAGCGGCACACTAGTCTGCCCATCTACCAGCGTGAGCCCTCCACCGACCGTCACCCGGACCTGGCCGCCTGTCTCCTCAATCACAGATCCGCCCACCAGCTTCGAAATCTCGTCCAATGCTTGATCGCGCTGGTCTCGCAGGTCGTTCGCCGTCCCGCCCCCACCCTCAGCCATCGCGATCTGTCGGTTCAAGCCGGCAATCTGCTGGGCCAGCCCATTGACCTGCTTGACGTCCACCAGGATCTCGTTATTCAGGTCGACCTTCAGCCGCTCAAACCCGTCGTCCAGGCGATGAAATTGGTCCGCAAGCGCCTGGGCCTTGGCGCGGACCACGGTCCGCACTGAGAGATCGGTTGGAGAGTTGGCCAGATCCTGGAACGATGCGAAGAGCGCCGACATGGCGCTGCCGAGGCCGTTCGCGGACGGCTCGTTGACTAGCCTCTGAATCTGTGCGAGGGTTGCCTCCTCTACCTCCTGCTGACCGAGGGCCTGGTGCGCGTCTCTGAACTGGCTATCCAGCATTAAGTCTCGGAGCCTGGTGACTACCTTGACATCGACGCCGGTTCCCAGCGAACCCGCCGAGCCCAATGAAAACGGAAACGAGGGGGAAAAATCCACACGCTGTCGGGTGTAGCCTGGGGTGTTGGCATTGGCGATGTTGTGTCCGGTAGTCTGGATCGCCGCCTGCTGCGCCTGGAGCGCCCTTCTGGCCATGGTGAGGGACGACAAGATACTGATCATGTGTTACTCACTTTATACCTGGCTGTTCAGTACCGAGGTCGATCGCGGCTGGATCACGACACTCCCATCCCCCTGGTAGAGCGGAACTGGGCTGAGCGCCTGAGTGAGGAGCGACAGCGAGCCCCTGACATACGCGACCGATCGATCCAGCAGGGCGGCGTTGCCGTTGTTCTCCTCCACCAGCCTCGTCGCCAGCAAGACCAACCGATTCAGGAGCGCCTGGTATGATGTCGTATGCGAGGCGGGGACGAGGTCAACGAGACGAAAGAGGGTCAATTCCATCATCGGGATGCCGTACATGACGCTCACCGTGATCATCAGGTTGGCGCGAGCCTCTTGCATGACCTTGAGCTCGAGCGCCAGCGTCTCTTTTCGCTTCACCAACTCGCCAAGAGCTTGAAGGTTGCCCTTGACGATCAGACCCCTTTCCTGGCGGAGGAGTCGGAGCAGCGCCTCGTACTTCTCGGCCTCCTGCCCGAACACGTGCGCCAAGTCTTCCAGCGGCATCATCGCCTGTGGCGTCATTTGTGCGCTATCGCGGACGTCCATGCCATTGTCCATGTGTGTGAATGGAACATTGACCGCTGACCCCACGATCGCTCGTTAGATCCGCTGATCAAACAGCCCCTGCTCGAGCATCTTTGCGGCGACCGCCTCGCCCCTCACGTTGTACCCCCCCTGCTGAATCAGGCCCTTGAGCTCAGTCACCTTTTCGAGGCGGACCTCGGGCGAAGCAGCCAGAAGCTGCCGAGCCTGTTGTAGCGCCTTCGCCGCCCCCGAGAACTCGACGCGATCGGCGGGCGCCTCACGATCTGGGATAGGCTCCTTCGGCTCTGACCGCTCCGCTGCGTCCTGGACGCGATTAAGGTGGGGGTTGATATTCGTATTGTCACTACGGTTCTCGATTTTCACCGGCGCACTCCTTCACGCGGGGAGACCCCATGTCCCCCTCTTTTAGTGGAATCGGCAGGTTCAGAAGATTCCTTGAGCTGATTTTCGCGTGGATTCGGTAAGCTCACCACAGGGTCTGGGGCCTGAAGTATCCCTCGTAGTTGCCGCTCCAGCATCTTCCCCACGCCAATACCCCCGCTACGGGCGATCGCCTTGGCAATCTCATCGGTAAATAACTGCTGGTAGATGTCGTGCGAGAACCCGGAGGCTATGGGACCAGCCTGCCCGCTCGGTCGCGCCTCCTTCAGGAGTGAGGCGATTAAGATCGCTTCAAACTCCTGGGCCACTTCCTTGAGCTTCTGTTCTGTCGGCCGCGCAGCTTGTTGCGCGGTGCGCGGTCCCGGTGATATTCCAGTAAGTTCCATTGTCAGTTTCCAGTTTCGAGTGTTCAGTGTGTGTAGCTACTCAGGTATTTAGGCTGAAGACTGGAGACGATCTCGGTTTCTACCCCTATAAGCCTTCAGCCTACAGTCTATTTATCTTGTAGATCAGTGCGTTACAGAATTTCCAGTTCGCCTTGCAACGCACCTGCCGCCTTGATCGCCTGAAGCAGAGCGATCATATCTCGCGGCGTTACCCCTAGAGCATTCAGCGCCTTGACCAGATCCCCAATGCTGACGGCCTCATCGACGACGTTGAAGCGATTCTTGCCCTCGTGCACTTCCACGCTGGTTTGAGGGACAACGGTCGTCTTACCTTCTGAGAATGGGGCGGGCTGCGAAACTGCCAACTCAGATCGGATCTGGATACTCAGACCGCCGTGAGCGACAGCCACCGTGGAGATGCGCACCTGACTGCCCATGACGATCGTCCCCGTCCGCTCATTAACCACGATTTTCGCCGGCGAGTCAGGCACCAGGCTCACCTTCTCGACAGCCGCGATCAGTTCGACCGGATTGGTCAGATATGAGTCAGGAACCCGGACCTCGACCGTGGAGGCATCTTTCGCCCTGGTGTCGGTCCCGAGCGATTTCTCGACTGCCTGAGCCATGCGGAGGGCCGTAGTGAAGTCGGGGTTGTTGAGCACGAGCAGGAGATGCTTCGCCTTCAGAAAATCCGTGGACGGCTCCCGCTCCACAATCGCGCCATTAGGGACCTTGCCCACGGTCGGATGGTTCTTCTGGACCTTCTCGCCCGTCCCTCCCGCCTCGATGCTAAACCCACCGATCGAAATCGGGCCCTGCGCGACAGCGTAGATCTGACCGTCGGCGGCCTGAAGGGGGGTGAGCAGCAGGGTCCCACCTTGCAGATTAGTCGCGTCTCCCACTGACGAGACCGTCACGTCCAGGGTGCTTCCCCCTTTTGCGAATGGCGGCAGCTTCGCCGTCACCATGACCGCCGCCACGTTTTTCAGCGTGAGGCGCTCGCCCGCCACGGTAATCCCGAGCTTCTGGAGCATGCTCACCACAGCCTGGATCGTAAAGGTGACCTGCGCTCTATCCCCTGTCCCGTTGAGCCCAACCACCAGACCGTATCCAAACAGCTCGTTCTCCCGGACCCCCTGGACCTTGGCGATATCCTTAATCCTCGCCTCGGCCATGGCGATGGCTGGTGCGATCGCGCCAAGCGCAACGACGACGGCAGCGACCATCGCCAATGCGTACCGGAAGGCTGAAGGCTGAAGGCGTGAGACGTGATAAGCCCTGACGCCTCTCGTCTTTCGCCCCTCGCCTCTCATTTCACTCCTCCCACACCTGACACCTTCAGTCTATCCACCTTCAGCCTTGCACTTCACTCAGTAGAGAAACAGCCAATCGGCGAAACGGTTCAGGAGGCCGGGGCGCTGCTTCTCTGCCATCACGCCCTTCCCTTCGAGGACGATCTCCGCGTCGGCGATCTGCGACGACAGGATCGTGTTGGCAGGGGTGATATCCTCCGAGCGGACGACCCCACTGATGGCCAGATATTGGGTCTCGTCATTGGCCCGCACCGCCCGGCGACCTTCAATGATCAGGTTACCACTCGGCAGCACCTTGACCACCCGAGCCGCCACCTTGGCCGTCACCTCGTCGCTCCTGGTGACAGAACCCGACCCTTTGTGCTCGTTCGCGCCCTCGAAGGCGTATTGCGTCTTATCCCCCAATGGCAGGCCGAAGAGACTGGACAGATTGGCGGAGTTGGTGGACTCCTTCTTGGTGTTGGTCTCGGCCTGACGATTGAGGGCGCTCGATTCCGTCACCAGGACCGTGACAATGTCACCCGCATGCCGGGCCTTGGTATCGACGAAGAGAAACCCGTGCCCGACATCCCGCCATAGCGACTCCCCGGAAGACTCCCCAACCAGCGTGAGGATCAGAAGTCCGCTCACAGAGGCCGCGATCCACTTGTTCATGCCGATTACGCCCCTTTCCTACAACCCGACCCGGATCGTCTTGCTGTTCTCCACTTTCCCGAGGACCTCCCGGCCCGAGGCCGTATTTTTCACTCGAACGAGCTGGCCGACCTTCCCCACCTCCTGGGCAATACCTTTGGCCATCACGAGAAGGCCTGGACTCTCGACCATCAAGGTGACGACATCCCCTTTCTGAATGAGCGGCGGCAGCTCCACCGCATCAGAGGCCACCACATTCCCCATGGCCAGCATCCGGGTCGTCCTCCGGCCTACAGCCAGCGTAAGATCCTGAAGCGGCTCCTGCGTGAGCATACCGATGTCCCGCCGCTCGAGGCGTACGTCTGTCGCCTTCACCAGCCCATGGCGGGGCAAGGGGTAATTCGCGACCACCACCTCGCGCATGAGCGATAGCCGCAGGGCGAGCGATACCGTCCGGTAGAGCCGCCCATCGACCCAGGCCTCTACCACGACCGGGATCGACCCGAGGCCGACCATTCGACAAGGCTCAGGACAGGCCAACGTCAGGCGTGGTTTGGCCCTGAGTTCGATCTCTCCAGGCGGCACCACGAGGTCGGACGGGAGGGTGTCCGGGCGAACGGTGATCTGGTCCAGTTCTCCCTCTCGTCCTCTGAGGACCGCCGACTTGGCGGCCTGAAAGATCTCATCGCTCCCGATCACGCGATGCGCTCCCGCGATCACTACGGCACCAGACGACTCGATCTGGATACCGGTGGGGTCGATTTTATACTGGCGTAGCTTGATGACGATCAGCTCGGGATCAAATGTCCGAGTCAGGCCCGGTGGCGGCGCCTGTCCGACCG
>JANGEZ010000123.1:0-4015 GCA_031838355.1 Candidatus Methylomirabilis sp. bin48
CCGCCGGCAGGGGCGCATGACGATGAACTGGTGCGGCTGGCCACGGCCCACGACCCAACCTTGCTGGCACCCTTCGTCGACTATCGGATCCGTGCCGAAGGCCGCAGCGGCCATGGCATCGTACTGCTCTGCTCGAAGGACAGTAGGGCGCTATTCGAGGATGTCGGCTGTACCGCCAAGCTGGACAAGCATCATTGGGAGAGCGGTGCGCCTTGCGAGTTTACTTTGAATGTCGACGAAGCTTGCCGGTAGGGATCCTGTGGTGCTTCGGCGCCGCGCACTACGGCCTCATGCTGTTAGGCAGGCGCTCGTAAGCGTTCGCTACCCAACCTTTCCGATCTCCTCACGGATCACGCGTCGGAGCGTATCTTCGTTCATGGGTGGGCTCGCCTTACCAAGATAGGCGCGAAGCGCATCATTGATCATGGTCTGATAGCCGTGTCCGGAGGCATCCGCTCGATCACGAAACGCTTCCAGAACATCGTCATCGATATAGATCGTAATGCGTGTCTTCCCGGTCTGCGGAACCACTGCCCCTCGCTTTCCCCTACTGAAGTCATATTCCCGCTTCATACGCTCGCCTCTCTTGCCGGGTTGCCCGTCGTGCAGAAATCAGCCGGATGTCCTCGCCGCGGAATGTGTAGACCACCACCAGAAGCCGTCCGACGGGATCCAGGCCGATGGACACGAACCGCCGCTCACCTTCCATATGCTCATCCTCTTCTGTGAGTGCATTGGGATCGAACAGGACGCCTTCTGCATCAGCAAACCGGATCCCGTGCTTCCGCACATTCGCTTCGGCCTTTGCCGGATCCCAGATGATCGTCATATATGTATACTATGCATATTACGGTTCTGTCAAGCTGACCGGTCGCTCAAGTGGGATGGCGGCCTCACGGCTGAGTTCACCGGCGACCTTGAAACGCAGCGAAAAAGCCGGTCCGAGTTTACGCTGTTGTTATGTGGCAGCTTCTCGGACCTTTGACTACGAAAGGACAAAACGCCCATCGTTTCCTCGATGTGGCATCCAAGTGGGAGTGTCCGGTTGCCGATCCAGGAATTGGTGAATCCTACCGACTATGCTCAGTGTGAGCTCAACAGCCTTCGTTACGGTCGACATCTCCAATTCATATACGCGTTCAAGTTTATCGTATCCCCCGAAACGCTCTGGAGCGCTGAACGGTGATGCGTGAACTATGGAATCTCGGAAAGGCTTCACCAAGTCTCGAAAGGTCAATAATGGCTCCCGCTTCTGGCACAACGGTCCTTGTTCTTTCCCCATGACGATCGCCGGAACCTTCACGAGCTTCTCTAGAAGGCTTGCTTGCCCCTTCGTAAGAATGTCCTGTTTGGTTTTTGATAGTACCGTCATATCGGTGTTCTGAACGAACTCCCACACGATCCCGTTAATGAACGCCTCAGTAAGGTTGAAGCACGAGAGCAAACACATGCGCATCGAGTATTTTCCTCGGCTGAGGGTCGCTGCCAGAGGACCCCGAAAAGCCTCATTTTTGGCACGCTGCCATGGCACCACACCATGCTTCATTTGCTCCTCGTGGGCATCAAGCGCGTCGTTGTACGCCAACGCGACATCTCGGGCCAAGTGCATCTCCGGGTACTCGGTCTGTAATCCCCAAGGAGACAAGTCGACGGTTGCGTGAGCTGGGACGCCCTTCAGCACCATGGGCAGAGGTTCCCCAACCCGCCGGATAAACTCGTGAAGCGGAAGGCGGAACTGACTATTGTGAGCGACAATGTCTTCGTAAAGTAACGCCAAGTCTTCAGGGGCAACATCGCGGAAATTCCGCCTGCAGAACTTAAATAACTCCTTTTTGAGAGAAGAGCGGAGCGCAACTGCCTCCGCTTTCAGCTCTCGCCGGGGTTTATTTGCATAGTCCTCTTGGTGAATCAGTCGTAGTGGTCCATCGAGTTCGCCGAGCATTAACCGCCCTACCTCTGCGGCACGTTTCAGGCGAACGATTTCTGCGACTTCCTTTTCACGTCCCTGCGTGACCTTGCCCACGATAGTTAGCCTCTTTCCGCCACATAGCTCAAATTAGACAGACCGGCCTAATCTGCTTAGGGCCGACGGGCTAGCCGCCTAATCTGGCAGGGGCACGATCTCCCCTGGGCGCCTATTGCCGCATGGTTGCGGGGATTTTGGCAGCAAGGCGGTGGCGACAGCCTTGTTATCGAGACCGGCTTGGAGCATCAGCCGGCGGCGGGCACTTGCGCGTAGACCTGGCAACCCGTTTCCCCGCCGGTCCGCTCCGGCGCCTGGTGATCTGGCCCCCGACTCGCTGACGCATCTCACGGACGATGCCTACGATCTCCTTCGTGGCAATCTCGGCATTGATTCCCGGGACGTCGAGTGGAGAGCGCCGCGGTCGGTCAGGTTGAATCACGAAGACTTGGCCGTCCCGCCGCTTCACACGCACGCCTCCCTCGCGTCGCGCCTGCTCGAGCAGCGATGCAAACTTCTGCCTGGCTTCGGAAAACGTGTAGACGGTCACTGCGGCACCTCCACGGTTGCGATTCCTGCGCGAGCGGCGGCGGGGCCGTGGGCGCGCCGACAAGTTCGCTTGCTGGCGCGTGCCGGATGCAGCCGCGTGATAGGTCGCGCTTCACAGCCGGTCATCTATTCGACCTCATGATAATTACGACGTAACTACTCAGGTGTTTAGGCTGTAGGCTGAAGGCTGTTAGCCATTGCGCATGGACCGAATCAAGGCGCCCAGCACCTTTTCGGTCTCCATCATTGTCGCGTCGCATTCGGAAAACACCTGGCTCATCTGTGCGCGTTCCTCCAGTCTAAAAGCCTACAGTCTTGTATCTTGACAGTACAGTCATGAAACAGTGTAGAGTCGTGGTCGAGGATCTAACACATCCGGACGTGACAGACCGCGTCAGTCTTGGTCCGGTGAGACCGTGAGATAGCACGGGTCGTCACGTCCTGTCCCTCACTGAGCCCGAACAGTTGCGTGGGCCGTCTGAGCCCGCATCCGCAAGGCCGGGCCGCCGAGGAGAGGAGGTTCCCATGACCGCTACCCCAGTCTTCGTAGGCATTGACGTCTCGAAGGACCGCCTGGATGTCGCGCTTCGGCCGACGCCCGACCGATGGGCCGTCGTGAACGACCAGTCCGGCATCGCTCGCCTCGTGGCCCGCCTGCGGCACCAGGCGCCCATACTGATCGTCCTGGAAGCCACCGGTGGGCTCGAGATCCCCCTGACCAGCGAGCTCGCCGCCGCGGGGCTCCCGGTGGTGGTCGTCAATCCCCGTCAGGTCCGAGACTTCGCCAAGGCCACCGGCAGGCTCGCCAAAACCGACACCCTGGATGCGAGCCTCCTGGCCCAGTTCGCCGAGGCCGTCCGTCCAGCCCTGCGGCCGCTCCCGGATGCGGAGACGCAGGCGCTCAGCGCGCTCCTCACGCGCCGCCGCCAGCTCATCGAGATGCGAACGGCGGAGCAGAACCGCCTGGGCACGGCGCCTACCCCGGTGCGGAAGGGGATCAGGGCGCACATCACGTGGCTCGAAGGCCGCCTGGCCGATCTCGACGAGGAACTGGCCCACGCGATCCGCGAGAGTCCCCTCTGGCGCGACAAGGATGACCTGTTGCAAAGCACCCCCGGGGTCGGGCCGGTCCTCGCGCGGACGCTGCTCGCCAGCCTGCCCGAGCTGGGGACCCTGACCCGTCAGCAGATCGCCGCCCTGGTGGGGGTCGCCCCCCTCAACCGGGACAGTGGGACCTTCCGGGGCAAACGCCGCGTCTGGGGCGGGCGGGCCCACGTCCGGGCGGCCTTGTACATGAGTGCCCTGGTAGCGACTCGCTTTAACCCGGTGATCCGCGTGTTCTATCAGCGGCTGTGCGCGGCGGGGAAAGCCAAGAAGGTGGCCTTGACCGCGTGTATGCGGAAGCTGCTCACCATCCTGAACGCAATGCTGAAACATCAGACCCCGTGGACAACGAAATTCGCGCATGGCTCTTGACAACCAAGACAGTTGCTATCTACCTGA
>JANGEZ010000124.1:0-3705 GCA_031838355.1 Candidatus Methylomirabilis sp. bin48
CGTTATCACAGGATCATCATCATGACCGATGCCGATGTGGACGGGGAGCACATCCGGACGCTGCTGCTGACCTTCTTTTTCCGACACCTTCGCCAGGTCGTCGAGGGGGGCCATTTGTACATCGCGCAGCCACCCCTGTACAAGGTGAAGAAGGGGAAGGCCGAGCGGTACTTGAAGGACGATCGGGCGATGGAGGAGTTCCTCTTGGAGGCGGCCGCCGACTCGCTTCGAGTAGAGAGCAGCAACGGTGGAACGGCTTGGACAGGACAGCGGCTCCATGGCATGATGCGAAAATTGATTACCTGGCAGCACTGTCTCAGGGCGCTGGAGCGGCGGGGACGGCACGCTGGAGCGGTGGTGGCCTTGGTGCAGTCAGGTGGTGTGCCCAGGGGATCTCTGAAGGACGAGGATAAAGCGGGCCAGCTTCTGGCTCGGCTGCTGGCGGCGCTGAGGGACCAGGCGACGCGATTAGGCCCGGCCGAGGGAAGAGTGGAGTGGGATGAAGAGCAGGAGGCGTGCCGGATCCTCCTGTCCTTTGGTAGCAACGGCCAGGGGCAGCGAAGCGTCGCGGCCATAGATCATGGGCTTATCGGATCGCCGGAGTACCGAGAGCTAGAGACCGCAGCCGCCGCGCTCGCCGGGCTCGGTGTGCCCCCGTTTAACGTGGCGGCGGAAGGGGAGAGCTCCTCCGCGGAGTCCTGGAGCGACCTGCTCGACAAGAGTATGGAACTGGCCAAGAAGGGGTTGGCGGTCCAGCGTTATAAGGGTTTGGGCGAAATGAATCCCGAGCAGCTTTGGAGAACCACCATGAACCCCGAAACCCGAACACTGCTGCGGGTGGCCGTTGAGGATGCGGTCGCCGCGGAGCAGATTTTCACCACCTTGATGGGCGACCAGGTAGAGCCGCGGCGGCAATTTATTGAGAGGCACGCCACAGAGGTAAGCAGTCTGGACATCTAGTTCAGAGTTCATGGTTCAGGGTTCATAGACGAAGGGCGACCCTTGGTTGTCGACAGAATCGGGTTGGTTTACCATGAACTATGAACTATCAACGATAAACCGCTATCGCGTGGAGGCCCGGCGATCGGGCCGTTTTCATTTGTGTGGCTCGTGGAGGAGTGAATGCCCGACGAACAACAAGGCGCGCTAGGCCGAATTGGCGAGGTGAGGCCGACCGACATCCACGAGGAGATGCGTCGGTCGTACATGGACTATGCCATGAGCGTGATCATCGGCCGGGCCTTGCCTGACGTGCGGGACGGGCTGAAGCCGGTGCACCGCAGGGTCCTGTACGCCATGCAGGAGCTGGGGCTCCCCTTTAACCGCCCATACAAAAAGGCAGCCCGCGTCGTAGGCGAGGTCTTGGGTAAGTACCACCCGCATGGCGATACGGCGGTCTACGACACCCTCGTTCGTCTGGTCCAGGATTTCTCGATGCGGTACCCCCTCATCGACGGCCAGGGAAACTTCGGCTCAGTGGATGGCGACTCGCCGGCGGCGATGAGGTATACAGAGGTTCGCCTTGCCAGGATCGCCCAGGAGATGCTCCGGGACATCGACAAGGAGACGGTGGACTGGGCTCCCAACTTTGACGACACGCTTCAAGAGCCGACGCTCTTGCCGGCGGCCCTTCCAAACCTGCTCGTCAACGGCTCTTCCGGGATCGCGGTTGGGATGGCCACCAACATCCCGCCCCACAATCTTGGCGAAACCGTGGACGCTCTCCTGTTGCAGCTCGATGATCCCGAGGTAACGCTGGATCGGCTCATGGAGGCGCTGCCTGGACCAGACTTTCCAACGGCCGCGTACATCCACGGCAGGCAGGGGATCCGGGATGCCTACACGACGGGCCGAGGCCTGATCCGTATGCGCGCGAAGGCGTTTGTGGAGAAGGGCAGGGGCGGCCGGGAGAGCATCATTGTCTCGGCGCTCCCGTATCAGGTGAACAAAGCCAAGCTGATCGAGCGTATCGCCGAGCTGGTTCGGGACAGGAAGATCGAGGGGATTTCGGATCTGCGGGACGAGTCGGATCGCGAGGGGATGCGGATCTTCATCGAGCTCAAAAAGGATCAGATGGCCCCGCCGATCCTGAACCAGCTCTACAAGCACACCCCGATGCAATCAACCTTCGGTGTCATCATGCTGGCCCTTGTGAACAACCAGCCGAAGGTGCTGGCGCTAAAGGAGATGCTCCATCACTTCATCGAGCACCGGAAGACCATCGTTATTCGCAGGACGCGCTTCGACCTCCGGAAAGCCGAAGAGCGGGCCCACATTTTGGAGGGGTACCGGATCGCGTTAGACCATCTAGACGCGGTCATCGCCCTCATCCGCCGGTCCCGGTCGGTGGACGACGCTCGCGCCGGCCTGATGGACCAGTTCGGGATGAGCCAGATCCAGGCCCAGGCAATCCTCGATCTTCGCCTGCAGCGTCTGACACAGCTTGAGCGGCAGAAGATCCAGGACGAGTACAGTGAGATCCTCGCCACGATCGAGCGCCTTCGTAGCATCCTGGCCAGCGATGCCCTGGTTCGCCAGATCGTCAAAGATGAGCTGCTGACCGTGAAGGAAACGTATGGGGACCCGCGCCGCACGCAGATCCTGGAGGAGACCGCCGACATCGAGCTGGAGGATATGCTGGCCGACGAGGAGATGGTGATCACCATTACGCATGGCGGTTATATCAAGCGGAGCAATCTCAACGTCTACCGGAGCCAGCGTCGAGGCGGCAAGGGGACGACCGGCATGGCGACCAAGGAAGAGGACTACGTGGAGCACCTCTTCGTCGCCACCACCCACAGCTACATCCTCCTCTTCACCAACCGGGGGAGGGTTCACTGGCTCAAGGTCCACGAGCTGCCCCAGCTCGGGCGGGCCGCGAAGGGCAAGGCTCTCGTCAACTTCTTGCAACTCGGAGCCGGCGAAACGATGACGACCGTGATTCCGATCCGCCAGTTTGAGGTTGATCGCTACCTCCTGATGGCGACCAGGCGCGGGATTATCAAGAAGACCGAGCTCAATGCGTACGACAACCCGCGCGCGGGGGGCATCATCGCGATTACGCTGGATGAAGGGGACGAGTTGATCGCGGTTCGCATGACCAAGGGAGACGACGAGGTCCTGCTCGGGACTAGACGGGGGATGGCGATCCGGTTTAAAGAGGAAGAAGCCCGGTCGGTGGGCCGGGCGGCCAGAGGCGTCATCGGGATCTCCCTGGAGGAGGGCGATGCGGTGGTCGGGGCCGAGGTGGTGTCTCCGGGCGCGGCGGTCCTTACGGTGACCGAGCACGGCTATGGCAAGCGGACCGAGCCCGAAGAGTACCGGTTGCAGGGCCGGGGCGGCAAAGGGATCATCAACATTCGGACCACCGAGAGAAACGGCCCGGCGGTCGGGGTGATGCAGGTACAGCCTGGCGATCAGATCATGATGATCTCTCAGGAAGGAAAGATTACGCGGATGCGGGTGGACGAGATCAGCCTCATCGGCAGGGCGACTCAAGGGGTGCGGCTCCAGGGGCTCACGCCCAGCGATCGCGTGGCCGCAGTGACGCGGCTGGTGAGCGAAGAAGATGGCGAAGTGGAGTCGGAGGGGCCGGAGTTCCCGCCCGAACCGGGAGAGGGAGCGGGCCCGCTCGACGAGGCTTGAGAGATGCAGGGGGGCGTGGTATAGTGCGACGTTATGAGTTCATGGTTGGTAGTTCGTAGA
>JANGEZ010000125.1:0-4498 GCA_031838355.1 Candidatus Methylomirabilis sp. bin48
ACCGACGTGATCGCCGAGGTCCCGAACACCCCAAGCGCCGCGAAGGTCTTCAGATCGGCCTGGATCCCCGCGCCACCACCGGAATCGGAGCCCGCGATGGTCATCACCCGTCGTATTCGCACAGCATCTCCGACCATTGGTCAGACCATAACCTAGGGACGCAGCATCGAGAGGGCATCATAGAACCCTTTGCCTTATAGTTCCAAAGGCACGCGCGAGACGACAAATGGAAATTTCCCCGATAACATCCTGGGAATATCGTCAACGTATTCCCATCGAATCTTGACTGCTCCATCAAAGATCTTGTCGATCTCCGCGATGAGTCGCCCGGTGTCGTCCGCGGTATACCCTTCACCACGAACGATCCTCACCAATACCTCCTCTTTCCGCTCCTGGTAGAACTGCAACTTCTCCACCGACAGCGGAGGACTGATTGCGGCCGAGATGAGTCGGTTCTGCAGGACAACATAGCCCTTTGGCGTGACGACGATGTCTCGTCCTCTCCCCCCAATAAGCGCAAACGTTGGGGTCGTTCGACCACACGGGCAGAGCGAACCGATCGGAGAGGCCACATCGTTCATATTGTATCGGATCAGCGGCATAGAGTAGTTTCCAAGATGGGTGCCGACAATCTCACCCACCTCACCTGCCTCACAACGGCGACCATTACGGAGGATTTCGACGTAACTCAGTTCCGGAATCAAGTGGTAGCTGCCTTCTCTGCATTGGGGGGCGAAGGCAACCATTTCCCACATATTGTAGTGGTCAAGCACCTTGCACGCAAATGTCTCCTCCAGATAGCGTCTCTGCTCATGCCCGAGTAGCTCGCCGCCGGTCAGAACGGCCCGGAGTTGCAAGCGACCGTGAAGAGCGTTAACGGCACGAGCGAGAAGGATCAGATGCGACGGCAAGCCCCGCAGGAGATGAGGGCGAAAGTCGATCATAAGGGAGGCGAATTCTCGGAGACGTTGATCGTCAAGCCTTGCCGCATTCAGAAACAGCTCTCGCTTTGAGCGATCCACGAGATACGGGGTATAAAACTCGCTCGAGCTCGGCTGATAGCCATACCGAATACGAAAGACAACCACACGGTCGCCCGGCCTCCACCCTGCCCATTGCATCCAGCATAATACCGCCATGTTCCACAGTGCGCGGGTACGTCCATCGAGATACAACATAAGCGGTTTGCCGGTGGTGCCCCCCGTCCGTCTCGGCTTCGGCGCGAATCGACGTGCATTTGTTGCCAAGAACTGCTCCGGGCGCTCCGCCACCATCCGACGGTCCAGGATGGGAAACTGTTCCAGGAGCCGAAGGCCCGCTCCATGGATGCCGGCTTCGACAGTACGATGATCCGCCTGATAGGCCGGAACACGCCGCAGCGCATGTCGCACGATCCGCTCGACGCGACGCTCCTGGTATTGCCGGATCCGATCGGGGGGAAGGCGATGACGCCTGAGCATCCCGACGTAGGCAAGGATGAACTGCGGGCCGGACTCGCTCGCCCGCCGAATAAGTTCCGACCATGGGAGATTCCTCCACTCCTCCATTTTACGCAAACGGCTCTCCACAGCGCCTTGGCCAATCAGCGAGTAGCTTCAACCCGGAGAGAGGATACTGCGACACCCGCTCGATTGCCCCACCTCACAACTCCAGAGGAACGTGGGAGATCACGAACTGGTATTTTCCTGATGAGGTCCTGGGGATATCCTCGACATACTCCCACGAGACTGTCACGGCGTCGCCCAGGTGTCGCCCAATCTCGTCGAGCAGAATTCGAGTATGCTCCGAAGTGTACCCCCTGCCACGAGCGATCCGTACCAACACCTCGCCTTTTTTTTCCTGATAAAACTGTAGCTTCTCAATGGGAAGTGACGGGGCGATCCGGGTCAGTAAACCCGCCGGGACCACGGCATAGCCGCTCCTGGTGACAAGCAGATCGCGTCCCCTGCCCCCGATGATCGACAGCGTCGGAGTTCCCCGACCACAAGGACACAGTTGCCCGGTCCAGGCGACGACGTCGTGCATGTTGTACCGAATGAGCGGCATCGAATGATTCACAAGATGTGTCCCGACCAGTTCTCCGGCTTCACCAGGACCGCAAGGTCGGCCGTTCCGCAGAATCTCAACGTAGCCCAGATTCGGCAGTACGTGATAGCTCCCCTGCTCGCACTGGCTTGCCGCAGCGACAGACTCCCACATCCCGTAGCGATCAAAGACCGTGCGACCGAACGCGTCCTCAAGAAAGCGTCGCTGCCAGTCGAGGATGAGTTCTCCACCCGTCATCACGGACCGTGGTCGGACTTTGATCTTCTCGGCATCCAAAAAGTGCGCCAGCAGGACAAGCATCGAAGGAAAGCCTCGGAGGCTGTCAGGGCGATACTCTCCGACGAGACGGCTGAGATCTCGGAGACGCTGCTCGTCGAGACGTCCCGGATTCAGGAGCAGCATTTTTCTAGGCAGATCAATGGTGTAGAGCGTGTCAAAGTCTATCTCACCTCCCCCGAAGTACCCGAGGGGGGCAGTCAGCACGGCCGTCCGGTCCCCCGTCGTCCAGCCCGCCCACTGCCTTCTGACCAGATCATAGGCCATGCGCAGTGCTCGTGTCCTTCTGTCGAGCAAGACCTGGATGGGCCGGCCGAAGGTGCCGCCGGTCCGTCTCGACCGAGGGGTGTACCGAGTCGCGTCCCGCGCTCTGAACTCAGTCCAATGATCGGCCAGGATGCTTCGGTCGATGATCGGGAGCAGGCTCAGGTCAGTGAAGGCATCGGTTGCGGACGATTCGGAACCACCCGGGAATGCACTCCGGTAGTACGGGACATCGCGCCTGGCATGTCGGATGACACGGGCCAAGCGGCGCGCCTGTATCCGACGAATCGCCCCCGCAGCGATCCGTTGGTGTCGAAGGATTTCCAAGTACGATCCGACAACTGAGGGACCTAACTGCCAACTCTCGTACAGGAGTTCGCGCCAAGGGGGCTTCACGCGCGGCTTCCAGACCGTATCGAGCGAGTAGGACGCCATTTCAGACAGCGACCACCTGTCATCCCCACCCCTTCACGAGATCCATCAGTGCGGCCTCATAGGTCCTGGCTAGCTGATCCCAACTGTGCCGGGTCACGACAAACTCTCGCCCTATCCGGCCAATCCGATCACATAGTGGAAGATCGCCGAGAAGACGACTGATCCCTTCTGCGAACCCCTGCACACTCTTCTCCACCGGCAGGCAACTCCCATCCGGCAGGGAGAGATCATAGTCCGCATTGGGGACCACCACCGGCCTCCCGCATGCCATGTACTCAAAGATGGCCAGAGCCGCCACGCTGCGTAAGGGGTAGACGCACACGTCGGACGACCTGATCAGCGCTGGGATCTCGCTGTAGGGGCGGTAGCCAGCAAAGATGACATAGCTGGCCAATTCCAGCTCCAGACACAGTCGCTTCAGTTCTGAAAGCGCAGTCCCATCTCCAACAATGAGGAGACAGGCCTGAGGGTAGCGCTGAACTACCTCCCGCATGGCCTCCAGAACCATTGGCAGGTTAAAACTGGCGGTGGCCTTGCCGACATAAAGGATCACCTGTCGACCGCTCAGGCCCCATTGAGCCAGGAGTTGCCGATCCTTTAGCCCTGGAGTAAAGAGTTGCGGATCTGCCCCATTCGGAACCACTCTGATTCGATCTATCCTGGCGCCGGCCCCTAGACAAGAAGTTGTGCAGCGGCCGTCAACAGTGATCACCAGATCAGCTACCCGAGGAAGCCACCGCTCTAGAACCTGGGTAGTCCTAAGATTTCGCCACCCACGCCCCTGCCGATACAGGAATGAGTAGTGGTCTCGATAATCGAATACAAAAGGGATCTGCTTCATCCTTGCGCACATCCAGCCTATGACGGCCGCTTCGAGGGCATCGGCGAGGATCAGATCCGCCTTGATAGAAGCCAGCCGAGGCGTAGCCTTTAGTAGCGCTACAAGGTACGCAGTAGATGGAATCACCGAGCGCCACGCCGGGGCGATTCTCACCTCATGGATCTCATGACCGAGCCGGCTCAACCTGGACAGGAGATGGTAGTCGCGCTGAGGAAACCGTTCATAGATCAGGGTGAGTGGGGCAACGGCGATGCGGCAGATCCTCATTCCTTCGATCCTGTCTGAGATTACGGTCACGTCTCATGGGGCACAACCCCTCACGACCGCTCGCTCTCGATTTTCTCCGCCTTCATTTTCTATCGAAGATTCGGTTGGCGGGCGGCCTTGACCTCGTCTAGCCGCAAGACCTTAGTCTTGTGCGGCGCGGA
Organism: Candidatus Methylomirabilis sp. bin48; assembly: GCA_031838355.1. Lineage (GTDB taxonomy): Bacteria > Methylomirabilota > Methylomirabilia > Methylomirabilales > Methylomirabilaceae > Methylomirabilis. The sequence continues at coordinate 4,291 of JANGEZ010000125.1, forward strand.
TAGGACCAGCTCCGACGGCAGATCGTGCACCCCTTGCACGCCGACCGTATTCTGGGCCGTGACCGACGTAATCGCCGACGTCCCGAACACACCAAGGGCCGCAAAGGTTTTCAGATCAGCCTGGATCCCGGCGCCGCCGCCGCTGTCCGATCCAGCGATAGTCAGAACATTGGGCATCGCCCGCTTCTCCTTCCAAGTCCAAGCAATA
>JANGEZ010000126.1:0-4183 GCA_031838355.1 Candidatus Methylomirabilis sp. bin48
CGGATGGGAGGTCCGAACGTCGGCGCGGGGCTACTCCCCCGGGGACCACTGTTTTTTTGCAGGAGATCAGCGGATGATACGGGTGACGGGCTCGGCGACGGTTTCACCGTACACGACGGTACACCCACACAGTCACCCCACCCAGCACGGCCAGCGGACTTAACACGGTCAGCGCCGCGTTCAGATGCAAGATGGCCCCAAGATGGGCCACAGAAAGGCTGCTCAGGTGAAAGGCAGCTCCGACCAGCGATCCGTGAAGGATTCGCTTGCCCGCCGTCGCCGTCCGAAGGGGACCGAGCACAAAGGGGATCGCAACGAGTACCATCATCAGGGTCGACAGGGGCATCGTGATCTGCTGCCATAACCTGATCTCTAAGCGTTCTGCGTCCTGGCCGGTTTTTTTCAGGAATGCTATATACTGGCCGAGGGTCGAACGGGACAGAATCTCGACGGGCAGGACGAGCAACTCTACCTGCGCTGGTGTTAGTGATCCAGCCCAGGGAAGACTGGCAAGGCGTTTCGTTACGACCCGTTCCGCTTCAGTCATTTGTTGCACCACATTCAGAAGTACCCACCGATGCGAATCCTTGGGATCGGCTCGCTGTGCCCACGTTACCAGGCGTAACCGGTCGTGGTCGTCGAATTCGTAGATCTCGACATCGGAGAGAATGCGACCGGGCAGCACCTGATGCACCCGGATAAATTGCCGCCCATCGCGCGACCAGAATCCCTGCTTGGTGTGCAGGGCTTCCGGATTCGAGATCGCGTGGATACGGCGCGTGTAGGCGAGTCGATCCGTAGATGGAGCCACCCACTCCTGCACCCCTACCACCACGAGCATGAGGAGGATGCCGGTCACGGTCACCGACCATCCGATACGCAGTGGCGAGGTGCCCAAGACTTGCATCGCGATGAGTTCATGGCTACTCGCTAATTCGCCAAGGCCGATGATGCTCCCCAGTAGGGCAGTCGCCGGCGCCAGTTCGATCATCCGGCTCGGCATCGTCAAGAGGACGTTCAGGACCGCGTCGCCCAGCGCGTAGGTGCCGCGCCCTATCGAGTCCAACTCGGTAACGAATGCCATCAGACTGAAGACAGACAACAGGACGGCCATCACAAGGGCATAGCTCCTGATTACCCTAAGCCAGATATGGCGATCAATCGTACTCATGGGTGCGTTACCCGTCTCCACAACAGGCCTGCAACCAGGATCCCCAAGAGAAGGTGGACCCACCAGATACCCGGAACGGTGTTCACAACCCCCTGCGCAACCCATGTCCTCGCCATCATGTTCAGATTATAGAAGATGACATAACACAGCACCGACACGAACAACTTGGCATACTTGCCCTGGCGTGCCTTGGCACGCCCGAGAGGAAAACCCAGTAATCCCATCAGAAAGGCGGCCACCGGGGTTGACAGTCGCCATTGAAACTCCGCGATGTCCTTGGGCGAATCTGAGCGGGCTAACTGCCAGGTTGGGGCGGCTTTTCGCCTGTACTCCTCCGAGGGGGCATGCGATTTCTCCCACTCGAGAACTAACCCGTCAGATGTGGCCCGCCTCACCCTGCCCTGATCTCGAGAGATCTCATAGATTTGTGCTCCAGAGCAGACCAGAGTCTGGCCCGCACTCGTCTCCACCGGCCCAGGGTAATAACCCTCCTCCGCCCAGATAAGTCGAACCAGATCCCCCGACCGAGACTGGATAAAGACCTTCTGCATTCGACCACTGCTCTGATCGCGCTGTTGAAAGAACAAGACCGTGCCGGAGGAGTTTTCGTAGAAGTGGCCCGGTTTCATATCGTTTAGATCGATATCCGCAACCGCTTGGTGTTCCAGACGATAGCGGGTTTGGTTGGCCCATGGTCGCGCATAGATGGACAGACAGGCTACGATCCCCGCTACAACGAGAGAACCCGCGAATACGACGCGTATTATCCGTACCGGACTGACACCGGAACCAAAGAGGGCGGTTATTTCGGAATCGGTGTAGAGACGTCCAAAGGTCACGACAATCGACAGGTGCAATGCGATCGGCAGCATGATCTCCAGCGCGACCACAGCCCTGACCAGGACCAGCGGCAGGACACTTTGGGCGGGCATGACGCCGTCAGCTACCTGATTCAGGTAACGGATGGCCGTAAAATTGGCAAATAGCAGTAGTAGCCCTCCGCAAAAGACGAAGAGTGGTTTAGCGATTTCCCGGGTAAGATATCGATCGAGTATCAGCATAGTTATGAAGCGTTCAGCGGTCGTCAGCCCCGGATAAGGCGAAGGGGCACATAAAAAGCTGACAGGTTGCCGCTGATGGCTGACCGCCTCCCAAGAATCTCCCAGCCTGCTGTATGGACTTGCACCTCTTGGAACTATCCCTCCCAAGGGATTTTATGGTATCGTATTGTTGCCGGATTGCACAAGCCTGCTCTTTTTGTAGACGAGACTGAGCGTCTCCTCGTCCAAAAGTGACACGGCAGTGGGAGGCCTGTACAGCAGTGATAGAGGCTAGCGTTATGCGCCCAGGACGTTCGGTAGCCAATGGCGCGATGGCTGACGCCGTACTCGTGTGGTTCAAGCCCTCTACGATCCCGTTGGTGATCCTGAGACGGGGCCAGGTCAGGATACCGTCGTGGTGAGGCCGGAGCATCCGAGAGGGGTACCGAAAGGACTCCAGCCGGCTGTGGCTGGTGTGCCAGAGCCAGCGGGGCGAGTGTGCCTTCACAATGGGGCTGTTCAGCCGCAGGAGCGTAGACAGCCGGAGGTGTTCACAACGATGGAGGATACGTCCAAGAAAACCGACAAACGCGTTAACGATATTCTTTTCGGACCGTTGGAAAGGCCGGCATTGCAATTTCTTTGCTGTCATATGCCAGCGTGGGTTAATCCCGATATGCTCACAGCTATCGGCGTAGCCGGGGGCCTTATCGTCGCTGTCAGCTATTGGCTCAGTAATTTCGATAAGAATTTTTTATGGCTAGTGGATTTCGGATTAGCCTTAGATTGGTTTGGAGACAGTCTAGACGGCACTCTGGCGCGATATCGAAAAGTCGAGCGATTCCGGTATGGATATTTTATTGATCATACGTTAGATACCTTTAAGCAAACCATAATCTGTATTGGCTTAGGACTATCGCCATTCGTCGGTTTTAATTACGCCATGCTGACGCTGGTCGGCTACTTACAACTCGGCATCTTGACATATGTGAACACGGCGGTCACGGGTATTTTTAAAATTTCTTACGGTAAAATCGGTCCCACGGAAGTTCGTGTCATCATTATCGGCGCGAATGCGGTTTTTTATTTTGCCAGCAACCCGATGATTCATTTGTCATTTATCAACATTTCGCTTTTTAATTTAATTGTTCTTAGTCTTGCCATAGTACTTTTCATTCTTTTTATCGTTTCCACGCTCACACAGGCTGTGAGTTTAAACAAACAAGACCGGGCCAAAAACAATTTCGTATAGTTTGCACTAGCAGTCTTGTAGCGTCATGGTCTGCGCGAATGTGTCAGGGATCTATGCCGCGAGCCTCGCCTCTCGGATCATCGCCACCGTCGCCGCGTCAACCGCCGCGAAGGCTTTCCGCAACGGCGGTGCGGCCTGCGCGGCGCGGTGTGAATCGAGGGTTTGTAGGCCCGGCCGGATGACGCAGCCATAGAGCTTAGTCAGGAACAGCGCGACGCGCCGTCCATAGGGAGCAGTATACCACGTGCTCTCTGATAAGCTGGGCGATGGGCTCCTCCATGTTGGCCACTCAAGGAAGAGATACCACTCAACGGGCGTCCGTGGGAAGCGGAAAGCGCCTCCATGGACGTCTCCCTTACTGGTCGGTTTGAGGCGAAGCTTCGTTAGTGTATTTAAGGAGAACATACTTTGAATCTACTGGGGGTTCATTCCCCGCGGCTTGCCGCGAGTACGTCATACCGGCGGACCCCGAATCGGAGTCCGGGGCAGGCGCCGGTATCCAGAGGGCCCGACTGGATTCCCCCGTATCCAGTACGGGGCAGGCGTGTCACGCACGGAATGACGGGCCAGAACAGAAGACGATACCCCGCGGCTTGCCGCGTGGTAGTTCATTTGCGGGCGTTAGTGCATGATGAATAAATGTATTGCGAAAGCTGTTCTCATTGCTTTAGATGCAGAGCCTGTCGGTACCACGTACGATTCTGTATATGGCGGAGAAAC
>JANGEZ010000127.1:0-5165 GCA_031838355.1 Candidatus Methylomirabilis sp. bin48
ATTACCGCCCTGGTCGCATACCATCTGGAGCGCGAGGGATTTCGTGTCCTTCAGGCACATGATGGCCTTCAGGCCTTGGAGCTGGTCAGGCGCGAGCGACCGAGCCTGCTGGTCCTGGATCTGATGCTGCCGCACCTGAGCGGGTTGGATGTCTGCCGTCGGCTTCGCAAAGAACCCGACACGGCCCGACTCCCGATCCTGATGCTGACCGCCAAGGCGGAGGAGACCGACAAGGTCCTGGGCCTGGAACTGGGCGGCGACGACTATCTCACTAAACCGTTCGGACCGAGAGAACTGGTGGCGAGGGTCAAGGCCCTGATTCGTAGAAGCGAGGAGACTCCGGAGGAGGAGGCCTTCAAGGTAGGCACCCTGGAGATTGATCTCGGCCGGTACACGGTCTCTGTCCGGAAGCGAGCAGTGGAACTGACAACCAAGGAGTTCGATCTGTTAAAGGCCCTGGTCCTCGCCAAGGGACGCGCTCTGACGCGAGAGTTCCTTCTGGACCGGGTCTGGGGATACGAGCAGGCCTCCGAGATAGAATCCCGCACCGTCGATGTCCATGTCCGGCGTCTTCGGGAGAAGTTGGGACCAGAGGCCGCACGCATCGTCACCGTCAAGAATGTCGGCTATCGGTTCGACCAGGATACCTGATTGGCTCGGCGAGTAAGGGCGCCTATGATCCCAGGCAAGTTTGAACGAAAGCTTATCGCCACATGCCTCCTCTTGGTGGCAGGCATCGCCGTCGCTGCCGCTCTCGCCATCCTCACATCACCGGATACCGCCCTGATTGATCGCCTGAGGGGGAACTGGCTGATACTGGTCATCGGGGGCTTGACGGCCTTGGCCGCAGCGGGAGTTCTCGGCTCTCGCGTTGCTCGTCGGGTGACACGGCCCATCTTAGAGATGACAACTGTCGCCCGCCGCATGGCCAATGGGGACTTCTCCTGCAAGATTTCCGCGCTCTCCTCCGATGAAATTGGCCAGTTAGGGGCCGCCTTGAATCTGATGGGAAGAAGGCTGGAGGACCGGTTCGCCGCGCTGGAAGAGGAACGGGCTAAAGGGGCTGCCATCCTTGACAGCATGGTGGAAGGGGTGCTGGCGGTTGATGGGGAGAGCCGGATCCTATTCATCAATGTCGGCGCCTGCCGGCTCTTCAACGTCTCGTCAGTCGGGACGGAGGGAAAGCCGTTCCTCGAAGTGATCCGCAACAAGGAGATGTTGGATCTCTTGAATCACACGCTCAGGGAGGGTGTCTTCGCCAAGCAGGAGCTTCAGATCTTTACCCCAGTACAGCGAGTGCTTCAAGTGCACGCCTCTCCCCTCAAGGGCCGGGAGCGGACATCGGGCGCAATGTTGGTGATGCACGATGTCACCGAGCTACGCCGCCTCGAGACGGTTCGCACAGAGTTTGTGGCCAACGTCTCTCATGAGCTGAGGACTCCCCTAACCTCGATTAGGGGTTACCTGGAGACCCTCTTGGAGGGAGCACTCGATGATCGAGAGCATGCCCGGCCGTTCCTCGAGGTAATCCATAAGCACACCGAGCGTTTGGGTCGGCTCGTAGATGACCTTATGAACCTCTCCAACCTCGAGTTAGGGAAGATCACCCTTCACCGGCGCCCGATGAGCCTCACCGAGGTGGTGGAGAGCGTTATGGCTATCTATAGACCGCAGGCGATCAAGCAGGAGATCGAACTTCGGACCGAGCTTCCCCATGATCTACCGGGCGTCCTAGCCGACCGCGACCGGATCGCACAAGTTCTGATCAACCTCCTGGACAACAGTCTGAAGTTCACACCAAAGGGCGGACGAGTCATGGTCGCCGCGAAGATGGTTCGAGGTTCAGAACTTGAAACGCAGAGTCTCAGCGAGGCGGTCGAAATCGCCGTGCAGGATACCGGCATCGGCATACTGTCGCAGGATCTGCCGAGGATCACCGAGCGGTTCTATCGCGTGGACAAGACTCGCTCCAGAGAGATGGGCGGGACCGGACTTGGCTTGGCCATTGTGAAGCACCTGGTCAAGGCGCACGGCGGAGAGCTAGCCATCGAAAGCCAATTAAACCAAGGGACCACCGTCCGCTTCACGCTCCCGATCGCCCCTCCCGATGCTGAGGCCGCGTGACATAGGCAACGCCGCTGATTGTCCCGCGGCTGACCAGACTTCCAATGTCATTGGCAACTGGAGCGTCCAAGAAGTAAATAGTCGTTTGACATATCAATAAAGTTTGATATATTCAGTCTATGCTATTTCTGACGCCGAAAGATCTCAAGCGTGCCGCACGCTGGTTTCACGCTCTCTCCGATGAAACGCGATTGCAGATCATCGAACGCCTGAGTGACGGCGAGCAGTGCGTCTGCGACTTGACCGACATGCTGGCGACAACCCAGTCGCTGCTCTCCTTCCATCTCAAGACGCTCAAGGAGGCCGGAATTCTGACGGACAGGCGGGAGGGTCGATGGGCATACTACTCGTTGAGCCCGGAGGCGATCGAGGAGCTGCAGCAGTTTATTGGCTCGCTGAAGCCAAGAGGACGTGGGCCCCGCGTTTCGTCGAAACGATGTGTTTGACTTTTTTTGGCGCCATTCATCAATGAATCTTGATTTGGCTAGCGGGAAAACAACATGAGTGAGCAGAACGTCAACGTTGCAACGCGGCTGAACGTCTTTGAGCGCTACCTCTCTGTCTGGGTGGCGCTCTGCATCGTGACGGGCGTCGCCATCGGCAAGGTCAGCCCCGGACTGGTGGGCGCCTTAAGCCGGATGGAGGTGAGTCACGTCAACCTCCCGGTCGCGGTCCTGATCTGGTTGATGATCTATCCAATGATGTTGCGGATCGATTTCGCGGCACTCCGGGGCGTCGGGCGACGACCACAGGGAATCCTGATCGTCCTGTTCGTGAACTGGTTGGTAAAGCCTTTTAGCATGGCCTTCCTCGGCTGGCTCTTCTTCAAGCACCTCTTCGCCGGGATCATCGGTCCCTCGCTCGGAGATCAGTACCTCGCTGGGACCATTATCCTGGCGGCTGCCCCGTGTACGGCCATGGTCTTCGTCTGGAGCTACCTGACTGACGGCGACCCGGCCTACACACTGGTCCAGGTGGCGCTGAACGACCTTATCATGCTCGTCGCCTTTGCGCCCATCGTGATCTTCCTCCTGGGCGTCTCGAACATCGCTGTGCCGTACGACGTGCTACTGTACTCGGTGGTCCTGTACATTGTTATTCCGCTTGCTGCCGGGGCTGCCTCCCGCGCAGCGCTCCTCCGGATCAATGGCCCCGCATGGTTTGAGGGAGTCTTTCTTGCGCGGCTCAAACCGCTCACTATTGTGGCTCTCCTGGCCACTCTCGTCATCATTTTCGCCTTCCAGGGCGAGGTGATCCTGGGTAAGCTCTCGCACATCGTGCTTATTGCGATCCCTCTGCTGATCCAGGTCTACTTCAACTCGGGGTTGGCGTACGGGTTGGCGTGGCGACTCCGCGTGCCTCACTCGGTCGCCGCGCCCGGTGCGCTGATCGGCGCCAGCAACTTCTTTGAGCTGGCCGTCGCTACCGCTATCTCACTCTTTGGCCTCACCTCTGGCGCAACATTAGCCACTGTGGTTGGCGTCCTCGTCGAGGTGCCGGTCATGCTCTCCGTCTGCTCGATCTGTAATCGCACACGCCACTGGTTTGCCGAACCCATGGCGGTCCCAGTCGTCGAACCGACCCGGCGGCCAATCGGCCGACGGGCCTGACCATGTTCAGCAAGATCTCTGCTTCGCTATGTTGTGGATCTCTTCCGGATGCTTTCCAGCGACCTACGGCCAGCGTCCCACACTGAGAGGAGCTACGTGACCAGACCGCAAGTGCTTTTTCTTTGCACGCACAACTCGGCCAGGAGCCAGATGGCCGAAGGTTTCCTTCGCGCACTCGCGGGAGAGCGTTTCGACGTGGCCAGCGCCGGGACCGAGGCGACGCGCGTCCATCCGCTTGCAATCCGAGCTATGGAGGAGGTTGGGATCGATCTGACAGGGCATACCTCTAAGACCATCGAGGTATTCTTCAGCCAGCCATGGGACTACGTGATCACGGTCTGCGACAGTGCCAACGAACGATGCCCGATGTTCCCAGACGGAACGACCAGAATCCACTGGAGCTTCGACGATCCTTCTCAGACCACTGGTACAGATGAAGACAAGCTGAAGAAGTTCCGTCACGTTCGCGATGATATCCTCACACGGCTCCGCCAATGGCTCGCTGATCACGAGAATCCCGCCATCGAGTGAATTCGTACCCCCCCTTTTTTTTTCCTGCGTTCTCGCTGTCGGTTGGCGTTATCGCTACCCAGGTAGTTTCTGGACCGCTGCACCGTCACCGGCGCACACTCCCTACCTAGGGATACAAGGGAGATGGGTCGTCGAAGCCGGCATCGTTTATCGGCGAGCACAGGCTTGACCGGTTGGGCTAAATATGGGAGATTACGAACACATTCGTTGTTGAGAAGTAGAGCCGCCTGAGACGATAGGCGCCGGTCTTTGTCGGCTTCTATAGCAACTCATGTTTTCCGCTCCCTTGAATATGTCGTCATGTATAGTTCGGCAGGAGAGTCCATGAGGGTCATAGAAGAGAACTACCAGCGCATCACGGATGACAGGCGTTCATTCGACATTCACTTTTGGCAATCCCAAGGTGATCGTGCCATTTTTGAGGCAGTATCGGAAATGCTGCGTGACTACTTCTTGATTCGAGGCCAAGATGCTGACGAATTCCGACTTCAGAGAACTGTTGAATCTTTTCGAAAAGCATAGGATTCGCTATCTCGTTGTGGGCGCTTATGCAGTCATGAAATACAGCGAGCCGCGATTTACGAAGGATCTTGATCTATGGATAGCCACCGACCTGAAGAATGCACATTCTGTGTATGTGGCGTTGAAGGAATTTGGCGCTCCACTGGCAAATCTTACAACAGAAGACTTTACCCGCCAGGATTACTTCTATCAGATGGGAATACCGCCTTTGCGGGTTGATATTATGATGTCGATTCCGGGAGTTGAATTTGAAGAAGCATGGAAGAACCGTACGGTCATTGAATTGAATAGCCTCAAGATTCCGTTCATTTCGAGATCTGACCTGATCCGGGCAAAGGAAGCGAGCGGAAGGCCGCAAGACAAGATTGATATCGACAG
>JANGEZ010000128.1:0-11063 GCA_031838355.1 Candidatus Methylomirabilis sp. bin48
CACTCCGCGATCTCGCGAAGGTGCTCGAAAATCACCTCGCACCTCTCACATCCAGGCGACGGCCGATCTGTATCATGGGCATGGGCCCCGTTCAGCACCAGATCGAAGCCCACCTGCAACGGCCCGCGGCCGCCCCCTGCAAGCTGCTCAGGCCACACTTCCCAGCAGACGCGGTGCTCCCGGACGACCGCTTGCAGCCGCTCGAGCGTTTCGGGGTGCTCCCAAGCCAGTGTGGTCATGTTCTCTCCCTCAGTTCGCACGATGTGGATAGACTCTATTTTGCCGTCCCCGCACGAGGGATCGGCTCGCCAGATCGGCAGGCGACTGAACCGTAGGCCGGAACACCGCCCAGTAAGCGAAGCTGGCCCCAACCTTCCGCTCGAACGCAAGGCCCGCAGTTCTGGCCTTTTCCTGTAGCGCTCGAAGCGAGATGAAATCCGGGTCGATGAGGACTTCGCCGATGACAAGTCGCCCATAGGGCTTGAGAACCCGCCGGAGATCACGAAGGGCTGCACCCACGTCCGGGATTTCTCCGAGGACCGAGATCAGGTATGCCGCATCGAAGGTGTGATCGGGATACGGGAGCTTCTGAGCGTCTCCTTGTTTTGATACGATGTTGGTGAGGCCATTGCTCGCCGCTCGCCGCTGCAACTCATCGAGCATCGCCTGCTGCACATCGAGGACATCGAGAACCCCGTTGGGGAGCAGCGAAGACGCGATGGGAAGCGCGTGCACGCCCACTCCAGGGCCGATCTCCAACACACGTTCGCCGCTTCGAGGCTGAAGGATTCGCTCAAGGCGCTTGGGTGAATGCGGGCCTCGCGGGACAAGGAGCACCCACCGCATGAAATAGGGCATCGCAACGGGAGACTTGTGGCTCCACAGTCGGCCGGCCGTGTCGGCGCCGAGGGCATACACCACGCACCCCCCCAGCCCACAGCAGCTCGCCGCGGAGCACCATGATGACAGCAAGGACCCATGCCCCGATCTCAGAGAAGAAAGCCGAGGCTCTCAAGACGGTCCAGACATCCGGCCGCATTTCCTATCCACCTCCATGGCCGTCTAACGGGCGTGCAACCAATCGCCGATGGTGGGCCAGAGGTATTTCTTGACGCCGGTTCCGGACACGATCCCCACGTGCCCGCCGGGCAGGATCACGAGCTGCTCATGGGCGCTTGACACAAGCTCGTTCAACACCGAGGCTGATTTCGACGCGCAGATATGATCCATCTGGGCGACGATATTCAGCGCGGCACAGGTGATCGCGCCAAGATCGACTCGCTCGCCGCCTATCAGCAGGCGATTCTAGCACGAGGGGTTCTCTTGGTAACAGGTCTTAGCGTACTTTCTGAATGCCTCGCCGGGGAAGGCGATGTTATCGTTCATCCAAGATTCCATGGCCAGGAAGAGCTTGATGCCACAAACACATCCTGGGACGGCTTTGGCTGACTCGAGTGTTCCTCTCATCCGCCCTCCTGCAGCCTCCGGCCCACACACGGAATGAAGGGCGGCGTGGTCGCAGCGTATCGAGCGTACGCCTCACCAAATTCTTCGAGGACCTCGTGCTCTTCCCGTCGCGCCAGCTTCACGTACATGAAGACTAGCACGGGAAACATCAGCAGCGTGAGGAGCGTCGGCCACTGCAGGAGAAAGCCCAGCATGATCAGCACAAACCCGGCGTACTGGGGGTGGCGTAAATACGCGTATGGACCGCTGGTGGCGAGGTTATGACTGCGCCGTGCCTCATAGAGTACCTTCCAGGCCGAGCCGAGCAGCAGGAATCCTCCGAAGATGAGCACGATGCTGAGGAGGTGCAGTGGATCGAAATGCGGGTCGCCTTCCCATCTGAGTAGTGTGTGCCAAAGGTGTCCGGCCTCGTGTGAAAAGAGGTCGAGTTCGGGATAGCGCTTGGCGATCCAGCCTGAAAGCAGATAGATCGTCAACGGGAACCCGTACATTTCGGTGAATAGGGCGACGATGAAGGCCGAAAAGGCTCCAAAGGATCGCCAGTCGCGCGCGCTGCGCGGTCGCGCAAAGCTGAAGGCAAAGATGATGAAGATCGCGGAGTTGATGACCACAAGGAACCAGAGACCATAGACGGGCATGATGTTTATTCGTCCCTTCCTTCCCAATGGTGCTTACCGTGTTCTGCATGATCCTTCGCATGGTCTCCGGTACCTTTGCCATGCCCGCCATGCTTCCGATGCATGAACAGGTGCAGCAACGGGCAGGCAAGCAGCAGCAGATAGGGTAGGAACCCGAAGAAATGGGCCTGGTGCTCCGTAAACAGGAAAAACGCGGCAATAGCGAGGAAGGCGAGAAACCCCAGACCTGCTCGCGAGCGGAACCAGCCCTTTTCTACGGAAGGGTGTTGCACCATCACGACTCTCCTTTCTTATTCAACGATGATCTTGGCCCGAAACATCCCCATCTGACAGACGAACTCGTACTCCGAGGGTTGCGGGAGGAGGTCATGATGTCAACACACTGTAACTCCGGCCGACAACAAGGGTCGGTCCCGCAGCAGTCGGGGCAACCGCATCTGAAGCGGAACTCGACGTATCGGACACCATGACGAAACGGGCCCAGGGTCAGGCCATACCGATGCAGGCCGACCATGGCCCCACCTGCGGGGATCATATCGGCTTCCGCCCACGCCACGTCCAACTCCGCCCTCCATGCGAGGCGCCCCTGGCAGTTGGTCCTGACCACGAGCCGGTCCCCTGCTTGGATCGATCGGACCGGTCTGGCGAAGGTCCAGATCGGGGCGTGAGGCACGATGTGAGCATCGAGCTCGACGGGTATTCTTCGGCCTGCGGCACGATAGACACCCTGTAGATGCAACCGGAACAGGTCATCGAACTCAGCATCGGAGTCTGAGGCCTGATCGTCGCCGAACCACCAAAACCAATCGCTGCCTTCTGCGGCGTAGAGGGACTCGAAGGCTCTTGGATGGCTCCCGGGCGTTGCCTCGATGTCATCCAGGACCGCTCGTGCCTTCCGTAACAGATCCCAGGCGTCATTCTCCTGAACCTCGCCGATCCACGTTCCGAGGTCGTTTCCGGGTCGCGACCCGTTTTCATCGATCCAACTCGCATGGAACAGGTCGTAGACCTTCGTCAGCTCCCCCATGGGGTGGGCCTCGACTCGCCGAGCGGGATTCCCTTCCAGGTACTCCGCGAACGTGACTGTCCGGATCTCCCGATCCGCGGCCAACGCCGCGTACAACGCGTGCAAGAACGGGCGCCCTTGCAGCGGATAGCCCCCCCACGCGTTCTCGCCATCGAGGATCACGGAAACGATCCGACCCTTGGGGTCGTCCACTCGCCAGGCGAAGCGCTCCTTGACCTCGCGCAGGAAGTCTACAGCAGCTTGGCCAGGATCGGCGTATCGTTGATACTGAAAGCCGATCTTGTCCGAAAGCGCCGTGTCCCTGAAGAAGACAGCGACGCCCTGCCCAGACTCGTCCTCCGCCCGATAGGTCCGGCAGAGAACATTCGGGTCCCGGGCATCGTAGCCGTGCTGCCCCGATCGTTCCAGCACGCCGCGATCGGTCGCGATCCATCGGCAACCCGCCTCGACAAACAGCGAGAGCACCGACTGTCCCACCGCCCCCTCCGCGGGCCACATCCCTCGGGGAGGGCGGCCAAACCTCTCCCGATAGAACTGCACGGCACACTGGACCTGGACGGCGGCATCCTCTGGTCGGTGAAAGCGCTGCGGATGAATCGCGCCATCGCGGTCGATAGTCGCCAGATCGGTGTCAAGGATCAGAGGAAGGATTGGGTGGAAGAACGGAGTGGTGGAGACCTCGATCTGGCCGCGATCCTGAAGCCGTCGATGGATCATAACGATATTCCTCATAATCTTAAGTTGCTCGCCAACCATCTCTTCGATCTCACGCCGAGTGTATCCCTTGCCCTTCTCGATGAGGGCGCGCACCGAGGCGCTGCTGCCGTCGGGGAGTTCGACCTCTCCCTCTTGGAACTCCGGGGCGAACCAGGCCAGGTTGAACCACATCTGAAGGTCGGTGAGGTCTTGTGAAGAGAAGCGCTCGCCGTTCAGACGCCTCTCGAACAGTTCCCGGTAACGAGGCCACGAAAAAATCTGAGTGTGCCAGTCGGCCTCGAAGAACGTTTCAAGGATCTCCTCCCGCTTCTCCGACGAGAGGCGTGTGGCGGGTGTCAGCGCAAGGTCGAGCGCGCGATCCGTTGCGCCGCGCTCAACGTAGTCCTCGATTTGCCAGAGGAGGACCGGCGTGAGATTAATGGTCAGGTGGATGTGGGGGTGGCCTTCCAGGAGGGCGGCCATCGAATAGTAGTCACGGATTGTGTGGAGTCGGACCCACGGGAACCGGTAGGAGCCCTTTTGTTGTTTGGCCTGTACATCTTTGTAGAGTGGCTGGTGCTGGTGCCAGAGGATTGCCAGGTGGATCTTGGGTCCTACCAGGAAGGCGAAGTCGCCACCCGCGGTTGCGCCGGATGGTGAGATGCCCCTCAGGCCGTATTCCACTCGGTCGCCATCGCCAAATGGCCCAAAGTCGATAAACCAGTAGCTGTTTCCATCTCGGTTGAAATTCCAAGTCCCTTGGGCCTTGCCGGTCTCTTCGGTCCCATCCGGGTGGACGAGCCGAAAGTCGATCCAGGTCGTCTGCCCGTCCTCAATGGGCCACGTCCCGAGTTGGAGGTTAACATTCTCCCCCGCGCTGACGTGGAACGGAAACCGAGGCGTCTCCGGGGTCAGGTGCCAGATCTTCATATCAAGCCCTTCTTTGTCCCGCGGGGTCAGCCCTGGGACCAGCCGTCAACCGAGATGACCATGATGGTAGAGAATGGCCAGGGGCCACACGAACGCGGAGCCGTGCTTTGGCGATGACCGGGCACCACGCCCCTTGCTCATCGGCGCATCCCTAGACCTGCGGCGAGCCTACCTTCATTCGGTGACGGAAAACATCCGCTATTGTTCTAATGCCCGTGGCCCCCGCTGCTGGGCCTGCCCCGGTCACCGGACCCCGAACCGTTTCCCACGGTGGCACACCCAGTGAACAACACTGCCATTGTCAACAATGCCAAAAATAGATATTTTCGCATCACTCTGTCTCCTTTTGTGTTGTGGGTTACCTCTTCGGCCTGATCCTTGTTACGATTGCTGCAACAAGTGCTTAACCTTACCGTCGGTCCTTCTACACATACGCATTGGCGGCATACTGCTGGATCATGCGGTGCGTACTGACAAAAGAGGCGTTGAACGCGATCGCCTGCCGCATGATATCGATCCAGCGATCCCGGTCCCGGTAAAACATCGGGACGATCATCCTTCGCAGCTTGTGATACAGCTCCCGGGCATCCCGCTTGTTCGCCGCATCCTGACTGTGGAGATCCTGTGGTCCTGGCCCGATAGACCATCCCGTCACGCCCTCGATATGACCCTCAATCCACCAGCCGTCGAGGATACTGAGGGGAACCCCATTGCGAGCCGCTTTCATGCCTGAGGTACCGGAGGCCTCCAGCGGACGCAAGGGGGTGTTCAACCAAAGATCTACACCGGAGAATCACCCCCTTTCCGTCCCCGCTGAGGACTTCAGGGCCTCCTCCACCGGAAGAGATGTCGCAAATAGTGCTCGTCGGTCAATCTATCCATTGCCGGTACTGCGCGCCGATCTGTGAGAGCTTGACCTTCATCTCATTCAGGCAGAGGACCTCGCATTCGTCTACCGGTCTGTCGATCCCCGAGCGGTGAAGGATCTTGATGGTCAGCGCGACATCCGGCCTATTGCGTCGCTCGGGAGCGAAATGAATCGCGTGGTCGAAGATCTGGATGTCATATCGGGAGGGACGCTCGACCTTCGGCACGATCCACTCGGCGATCTCACGAAGATGCTCGAAAATCGTCCTGCACTTCTCACATCCAGGCGATGGCTGATCTGTATCATGGGCATGGGCCCCGTTCAGCACCAGATCGAAGCCCACCTGTAACGGCCCGCGGCCGCCCCCTGCAAGCTGTTCAGGCCACACCTCCCAGCAGACGCGGTGCTCTCTCACCAGCGCTTTCAGCCGCTCCAGCGTCTCGGGCGCAGCCGTCTCCGGCGCGCTCGCTCCCATGCTCTCTTCGTTTGCCATAGTCCAACCTCCAGCTTTCCCTCTCGTGAAGAGTCTGTGTCGCGTCAGTTCGTGTGAGCTGCAAGCCGCGCCACATCTCGTAGATCACAGGGATGATGACCAAGGTCAGCACGGTCGGGGTCACCATCCCCGAAATCATCGGGGCCGCAAACCGCTTCATGGCATCGCATGCCCGAGTACCCATCCTAGCGATCTGATCGACGATGTTCCCCGTCTCGAGATCAACCCTCGCAACAACGCGTCCCCCACCCACGGAGCCTTAGAGGTTCTTGTCGTTGCGCGCGGACCAAGGGATTGCTCACCCCACCCCCAGGGGAGCCTCAAAAGCCCTTCCAGGCCTAAGGACCATGAGCTTTACGATGCCGAACGCATACGACTCGACGCTTTCGAATCGGAGGCCTGCGCGCAGGACGTTCTCTACGGTTCGCCTGTTGATGTTTGCGCCCGTCATGCGGACGATTACGGGATTGAGCAGATCCATCACCCACCCAAACCATGATTCGCTGCGCACGTGCTCTAAAAGGAAAACTTTCCCATCCCGGTGACAGACCCGACCTACTTCCCTCAGGCCAATCACTGGATCCGGGACCGAGCAGAAGACCCATGTCGCCACCACAGCGTCAAAACTTTCGTCTGGAAACTCCAGGGCTTGGCAGTCCATCTGCTGCAGATCGACGGGAACACCCTGGCGTGCCGCATTGGCCCGTGCCTGCGCCAGCATCCCCTCGCTGAAATCGATGGCTGTCACTCGGGCGTCTCGCGGATAGAACGGGAAGTTGATGCCCGTGCCAACCCCAACCTCCAGGATCCGTGTGCCTTCCACCATTGCCCAGAGACGCCTGCGCCAGTCGGCAAAGACGAGACGCTCCATGGGGCCGTTCATGTAATCATACAACCTCGCCTGGCGGTCGTACCGCCGCCGTGTCAGGGCTGTCATCTCGTCCGCGGCCATCCACCAAACCCCTCGGTGGCCGCCTCCACCGCCATGGCCACCGCCTCTCGCCTGGGCTGGATTCGCGGGCAGAAGAAGAGCCATCAGCAGGCCACACCTGCCACCACTCCCCGCACGCGTTTCATCTTCATCCCCAACCTTCAGAGGGCTTGGTCAGTGGGTCATCGCGCCGACCCAGAATCTTCTCCACGACCCCGAGGAGATAGTCCCTCGCCAGCAGTTTCACGAGACAACTGGAAACCCCCAGGGGGTGGAGAATTTTCAATCGCCACAACTGGGGAATTTGCCATCGGCGGCGACACGTAGTCGTGACCGCCGGCGAACCCTACATGGCCGCCGCTGAAGTACCCATGGACGACGGGGAACCCTCCATACCCACCTGAGAACCCGGACCCACCGGAGAAATTAAGGCCGCCTCCCGCCTGGGCCAGATTCGCAGGCAGAAGAAGGACCATCGACAGTGCCGCACCTGTCACCACTCCCCGCACTCGTTTCATTTTCATCGCCTCCCTTCAGAGGGCTCGGTCAGTGGGTCATCGCGCCGACCCAGAACCTTCTCCACGACTTCGAGGAGATACTCCCTGGCCAGAGGTTTCAAGAGAAAGCCAGAGACTCCGAGAGCCTTGGCCTCGAGGTAGGCGTCTCGGCTGCCACAAGCCGTCATGATGATCACCTTCGGCATAGGCCCCTGATCACGCAGCACCCGCACTAGCTCAAGGCCGTCCATTTTGGGCATCTTCAGATCGGTGAGGACCAGGTGAACGGTGCGGTTCTCCAGCACTTGGAGAGCCGCGCGGCTGTCGGGAGCAACTGTAACCGCATAACCGGCCTTAGCAAACATCTTGGCTAAGGTCTCCCTGTAGATGCTGTCGTCCTCGACGATCAGGATGCTCGCAGCCTTCTCAGTTCTCGTCGAATCCGTTTCTTCGCCGGATCCTCTCACCTCTGTGCATAGCGTCGATACCATGGCGACTTACTCTCCACACTGGCGCCGACTTGCTTGACCGGCGCCCCCTTTCTTCCGTTTCGACTCCTTCTCCGCCTCACTGCCACGGCCCGGTCCGTGATCATGGCCGCCACAGCCTGAACCAAACCTCTGCATTGCCACGAAGATCAGACCTAAGAGAATCCAGAGACCGTAGCTCTGCAGAAATTGCCACATCGTTCTTGTCTCTCTCTTTCGCGTGTGCACCCGGCCAACTCAGCGATCTCCGGGGCCCCGAACCGGTCCTTCGCCACTCTGACAGCGAAGTCATCGGCTGACAATGTTGGCACCCAGTCAGCGTGGGGCCCATCGGCCCCACGCTGACTGAGAATCGATCGAGCCTTACTTCACGACGACCTTGCCTCGAAGGTCAAGGGGAGCCCCGCCGCGGGCCTCGGGGAGCATTGTGACGTGTGCACTATACCCATAGGTGCCCGGCTTTTCGAACTTCGCCCGCACGCCGCCTCCTTTGCTTCTGCTGGCCCGGATCCCTGCCTGCCAACTGCTGAAATCCAGGGCCACAAGAGCGTTCTGGTCAGTGGTGGCATCTACCCATGTGACCTCTTCACCTCGGTTGACCGTCACAGTCTCAGGCTGAAGCTCGCTGTCGGTGACCTTGATGGTCGCCGCGAACGATGGAGCGGTCAGAGCCAGGAAGCCGAGGGCACCCAGGCACCCCACGATTGCTCCCTTCTTCAGCATTCTGGATTCACCTCCTTTCCTTCACGTTTCGACTCGCTACTTGGTGGGTCCCAGGCATCCTCCACAGGTGTGGTGTTCACCTTCTTCATTCATCGGTCCCCGACCCTGATGCTCGCCACAACCTTCGCCATCACTCCGTTGACTCTTTCCCGACGTACTTCTCTTGAGCCTTCTCGAACGCCTTCTTGCAGCTCTGGGTGCAAAAGTAATAAATCTTGCCATGGTAGACAGAAGTCGCGGTGGCCCTCTTCTCGTCCACTTCCATTCCGCAGACCGGATCCTTCATCATCTCTTCACTCCACCCGAGAGTGTCTCGTGTCGCCCGCTCCTTCCGTTCGGGAGCCTCAGCGATCAAGGGGCGGCGGCCAACCGCCCACCCGAGGCGCCTTCTCGCCCCTAAGGCTCGCCGCCGCCTCCTCGGGAGGGATCGGATTGACGAAGAAGCCGGTCCCCCATTCGAAGCCGGCTGCCTTCAACAGCTTGGGGATCAGCTCAAGATGCCAGTGGTATTCCTCGCGGCGGAAATCGTTGAGCGGACTTGTATGCATGATGAGGCTACAGGAGACTCTTGGGAGGGCCGCGAGCATCCCCCCGAGTGTCGCTTTCAAGACTCTCGCTAGATCACGGATCTCGTCGGAACGGATCTCCACGAAGTCGCAGGTGTGGCGTGTAGGGATGATCCAGGTCTCAAACGGGAAGCGGGAGGCGAAAGGCGCAATGGCGCAAAAATCTTTGGAGGCGAAAATTACCCGTCGCTGCATCTGCCGCTCTTCCCGGAGGATATCGCAGTAAATGCATCGCTCCTTCCGGCGGAAGAAGTCGAGACAACCCTGAACCTCCTCATCGATCCCCCTGGGGACAATCGGGAAAGCGATGACGTGCGAATGGGGATGCTCGTATCGACCCACTGACCGTCCGTGGTTCTTGACCACCATGACCTGCCGGAACCGGCGGTCATTTCGCAAATCCAGGCTTCTCGCCCGATAGGTCTGGAGAATCCCTTCGAGGTGTGCGTCGTCAAGTTGCGGCCACTCCACGGCGTGATGCGGTGTTTCTACAACGATCTCGTGGGCTCCGACCGCGGTCATGAAATCGAACATCCCTTCCGGCCTTCGGTCGATCTCCTCTTCGATCTTTAGGATGGGGGCCCTATCGGGGACGACCCTCACCCACCACCCTGCCTGATTGGGCCGCCTTCCTGGCTCACCCAGCGCGAAGATTTCCTTCGGCGCTTGCTCCTCATTCCCTGGACAGAACGGACAAATGCCCCGCTGGGGCGGCAGGCTTTCCTCCGCGCGAAAGATGGCCTCCCGCTCCTCGCGATTCGGGTCGATGACAACCCACCGGTTCACCACCGGATCCTTCCGAAGTTGCGCTCTCATGCGCGTGCCCTTTCTGACTGCCTTTTCCTCTCCTCAGTAGCCGTAGTACCAGAGAGGGCAGGGATAGTAATAAGGGTATCCGTAATACCACCAGGGATCAGCATAGTAGCCCCAGGGATAACCGTAGGATACCCAGCCATGAGCGTAAATGCCCGAGGGATATCCGTGACCACGATAGTATCCATGGCGATCCGGGAATCCATGCCGGCCCCCGTGTGAGAGAGGCAGCAGAGATCGAGCTTCGAAGGAGAGATAATCCTTTTCGGGTAGTTATTCTTGGTTAACTTCGCCGAATCGTATTCCACTATGGAATTCATCGCTCCTCCAGATCCAGCTAGCCATCGACCCGGCCCAGGACGTTCCGGACGACCCCGAGCAGATAGTCCCTGGCCAGTGGTTTCAAGAGAAAGCCAGAAACCCCCAGAGCCTTGGCCTTGAAGTAGGAGTCCCGGGCGCCATAAGCCGTCATAATAATGACCTTCGGCACAGGCCGCCGATTGCGAAGCGCCCGCACTAAATCAAGGCCGTCCTTTCCCGGCATCTTCAGGTCACTAAGAACCAGGTCAACGAATTGTTCCTCTAACAGTTGGACAGCCCTTTGAACATCGGGGGCTACTGTGACCTGATATCCGGCCTTGACGAAAGTTTTGGCCAGGGCTCGTCTGTGGCTAATGTCGTCCTCGACGATCAGGATGCTTGCAGTCTTCTCAGTCCTCGAGAATCCGTTTCTCCGCCGGATCCTCTCACCTCTATACACAGTGTCGATACTATGGCGACTCATGCTCCTCACTGGCGCCCGCCTGATTGGCCGGCACCCTCTTTCTTATGTTTCGACTCCTCCTCCCCGTTACTGCCATGGCCCGGTCCGTGATCATGGCCGTCACAGCAACCCCGACCGAACCGATACATCGCCAGGAAAACCA
>JANGEZ010000129.1:0-8240 GCA_031838355.1 Candidatus Methylomirabilis sp. bin48
AACCGGCTGGCGATGGAGCGTAGCGGAATTATCAGGCCGAGTTGATGCGGTTGTTAGCAGCTATTGGATCTCTGGAGTTCCTCTGGCTGCATGCCAAACCCGTGCAATCTCAACGACACGCTTACTGCCGTCCACCCTGTAGACGATCCTACATGGCTTCCGAATCACTTCACGGATGGCAGGATCATTGAATTCAGGTACGATTCGCCCGGATTCTGGGAAATCGGCTAATCTCTCTACGGATTGGAAAAGGCTCCTGACGAATCGTTCGGCTGCCGAAGCACTGTCCTCTGCTATAAAGGCTGCAATGTCCTTAAGATCACATTTTGCCGTCGGAGACCAGATCAGCGTAGAAGCCATTCACTGAACTCCTCCCGGATCCGCTCGTGAGGAATACCCTTACCTTCATCGAGTTCACGAAGACCTTTGCGCACACCTACCACGAAGCTTATCCTTTCCTGGATATCTTCCCACGTGGCCTCTTCTGGAAGTTCTTGAATGCTCTTTATGGCAACTTCCTTCGTAGTCATTTTTAAGCCTCACTTCTTATTGTGTTGTCGAGACCTTACTGTTCCCCTGCTAACGCTGCAGTCAGCGGCCGGAGCGCGAACAACATGAGCGCCCGGTTCGCTGCAGCGCGAAGTTGGGCGGCCGCTGCTTTGCGTCGACCGCACATACCTACCCGTCACAGCAAGAGCTGTGTAAGTGCAGGCAAGAACAGCGCGAAAACGGTGACGTGATCAGCCGCCAAAGCAAATGAAGCCTCCCCGCGGCAAGCCGCGCGGTATCGTCTTCTATACTGGCCCGTCATTCCGTGCTTGACACGGAATCCAGTCGGGCCCTCTGGATACCGGCTTCCGCCGGTATGACGAACTCGCGGCAAGCCGCGGGGTATCGACCCTGAACGGAATGAAGTCCTTGTACCGCTCCGAGAAGCTGCGAGTACCCGCAGAAACTTGCATCGCGTCGACAGCTTCACGAAGTCGCTGCTGCAATGCATAATCGGATATGGACGCATCCAAGCTCTTTCGTAGCGCATCGAAGAGCGCCGACTTCTCGACGTTAACGATGTTCGTCGAGGAATCTGTCGACTGGATGTTCACTCGGGTATTCGGGCCGATCAGGATCGGCGTCGGCTCCGGCAGGTCCTGGGCGATCGCGCGCGCCATTTCCTGCACCCGTATCGCAATAGTCTGCTCTTCGAAGAGAACCCGATGTGTCAGCACCTTTCCCCTCGTACGCAACACCAGCTTGGTCTATCTCATCCCCGACCACACAGACCAAATAACCAAATAGACTGAACAGATCAGATGGACTAATCGACCAAACAGACCATCTCGCCTTGCAAGTACAGGGCGCTAGCCCCTGTGATCGCCACGGAAACAACGCTGCCGTCCTCCACCCCTTCACCTGAAAAATGGACAATTTTATTCTGCCTGGTTCGACCGGAATGGCGAACCGAGTCACCCTTGGCATCCTCACGATTCACAAGCACCTCCACTGTTCGGCCGAGGTACGCGCGGTTGCGCTCAAGGGACAGCCGGTTCATGAGCACAAGCGCTTGCTCCAGCCGACGGCCTCTAACCTCCTCAGAGAGCTGATCGGGCATCTCTTCCGCCTCTGTGTGGGGTCTCGACGAATACTTGAAAATGAAGGCGCCGTCGTAGCCGACCTCCTGCATCAGGTCCAGGGTTGCCTGAAAGTCCTCTTCCGTCTCACCGGGAAACCCGACAATAATATCCGTCGTGATAGCGATCTCAGGCGCCTTGGCCCGCAGCAGTGCGACCTTCTCCAGGTACTCATCCCGATCATGGCCGCGCTTCATTCGATGAAGGATCCGATCAGATCCCGATTGAACAGGCAGATGGATCTGTTCACACAGACTCGGGAGCTCGGCGAGCGCTACCGCCAGATCATCGGTGACGTCGCTGGGGTGCGGGCTCGTAAATCGAACCCGCATTTGACCGTCCACGAGGTGATCGATCCGACGGAGCAACTCCACAAAGCTGATCGGAGGCGTCAGTTTCCTCCCGTAGGAGTTGACCGTCTGACCCAAGAGCGTGACCTCGCGGTACCCTTGTCGCTTGAGCCCACGGATCTCCTCCACGATCTCCTCAGGGGGTCGGCTGCGCTCGCGGCCCCGAGTGAAAGGGACCACGCAAAAGGTGCAGAAGCGATCGCACCCCTCCATGATGCTGACCCAGGCCCTGATGCTGTTTCGGCGTTGAACCGGCGCGTCCACAGGGTAGGAGTAGCCGGGCGCTCTCGCCGTCGCAAACCCCCTCGCAGTCCCAGCTTGAAGTAACGGCGCAATGGCCGTGAGCTGTCCAGGCCCGACCACAAAGTCCAGGTACGGAAATCGTTTGAGAAGCGCCTGCCCTTCCTGCTGAGCGACACACCCGCAGACGCCAATCTTCAGTCCTGCCCGCTGCCGTTTCAGTACCTGAAAGGTCCCGAGGCGGCTGTAGACCTTATGCTCCGCCTTTTCGCGAATAGCGCAGGTATTGAGAAGAATCAGGTCGGCCTCTTCCTCACGCTCGGTGAGGGTATACCCCTCGCGGAGAAGCAGCCCAGTGATCCGCTCCGAATCAAGTTCGTTGGCCTGGCAGCCAAAGGTGATCAACTTCAGCTTGGGCATCTTTGGGTCCGTTGGGTCTATAGCGTCATTGCGTCATCGCGTCGGTTGCATCCTTGCGTAGGCTCGATAAACGCTGCACGCAATAGACGCCATGGGCGCGTTAGCCACGAAGTGCGCCAAGGGCTCGCTCTATCCGCTCTGCTCCCTTTCTGATGCTATCCATCGACGTCGCGTACGAAAGGCGAAGATGCGCATCGCTTCCGAATTCGCTGCCTGGGACCGATACAACATTCGCTGTCTGCAAGAGGTAGGCTGCCATCTCGGCGGAGTTTCGAATAGGGACGCCGTTCGCCACAGCTCCGTAGAAGCTGGAGACATTGGGAAACAGATAGAACGCGCCTTCAGGGTTCGTGCATGTGACGCCGGGAATGGTATGCAGCCGGTTGAGGAGATACCTTCGACGTCGATCGAATTCAATGACCATGGTGAGCAGATCATCATGCGGACCGAGTAAGGCGGCTACCGCAGCTTTCTGCGCGATCGAGGTGGGATTCGACGTAACCTGACTTTGGATAGTGCCCATCGCCTTGATGATATCCGCCGGACCTGCCGCGTACCCGATTCGCCATCCGGTCATGGCGTACGCCTTTGAGACGGTATTGACAACAATAGTTCGCTGCTTCACCTCCTCACCGAGCGAGGCGATGCTCATGTGGGTATGCCCGCTGTAGGTCATAGATTCGTACGCCTCGTCGGAAATCACCAACAGGTCTCGCTCCACCGCCAGCGCGGCAATCGCCCGTAGCTGCTCCGGCGGGATCATGGCGCCGGTCGGGTTGCATGGGCTGTTGAGCAGGATCGCCTTGGTCTTTGGCGTAATGGCCGGCTCCAGCGCCGCCCGGGTCAGGTGAAAACCCTCGTCCTCCCGCGTCTGCACGATGACCGGTCGCGCATCGACGAGTTGGATCTGTTCGGTGTAGGTGACCCAGTAGGGCGCCGGGACTATCACCTCGTCCCCAGACTCAAACAGTACCTCGGCGATGTTGAAGAGCGAATGCTTCGAACCGCACGAGACGATCACCTCTGCAGGAATATAGGAGAGGCCATTATCGCGCTTCAGTTTGGTGACGATCGCCTTCTTCAACTCGTCGATGCCGGAGGCGGCCGTGTATCGGGTGAACCCCTCCCGAATAGCGACAATCGCCGCTTCCTTGACGTGGGCCGGCGTCTCGAAATCCGGTTCACCGAGCCCAAAGTCTACAACATCGATTCCGTCTGCCTTCATCTGCTTGGCGACAGCAGCAATGGCGAGAGTGGCAGAGGGACTGGCATTCCTGGCGCGACTTGACAGCTTCACCGTCATTCTCCTCGTCTCCGTTCTCCTGCTCCACGCAGGGCGATTTGCTCTTTGAGCATCCTTGCGACCATTGGTCTCACAAACTGGGAGACATCTCCTCCAAGCAGGGCGATCTCTTTCACCAGTCGAGAGCTGAGGTAGGAATACTGCTCATGGGGCATAAGAAATACCGTTTCGATCTCTTCGTTGAGCTTCCGATTCATCAGCGCCATCTGGAATTCGTATTCGAAGTCGGAAAGGGCGCGGAGACCACGGATGACAACGCGCGCTCCCTTTCGATGCATATAATCCACCAGGAGCCCGTCAAAGGAGTCGATAGAGACACCGCGCATGGGTCGGACGGCATCCCGAATGATCCGCTGACGCTCCGCAAGGCTGAAAAGCGCGGATTTCTCCGGGTTTGTGCTCACTGAGATGACAAGGCGAGGAAAGAGGCGGTGGGCTCGCCTGGCAATATCGATGTGTCCAAAGGTAAACGGATCGAAGGTCCCTGCGTAGACAGCCAGCGTCGTCACGTTGCCTCCCGTCGATAGAGCTGAAGAGCTGCGGCGCCATGCCGGACCTCACGAATAAGTGCCAGCCCAGCAGGGGCTTGGATAGGGGTGTCCTTTGTAGATCGTTCCAGGATCGCCATACCGGTCGGCGCGAGAAGCCCTGTAGATGCGATCAAACAGAGCGCCGCCTCTGCATCAGTTCGCTGGTAGGGCGGATCCAGAAATATCAGATCGAATTGTCGTGATCCATAGACCGTCCGGCGCAGGAATCGGAGAACCTCCATCGGGACCACCTCGACCTGCTCACGGAACCCGGACGTTTCGAGGTTCCGGCGTAGCATCGCAAGGGCCAACCGATTGTACTCAACGAATACCGCCCTGGCGGCCCCACGGCTCAAGGCTTCGATCCCCACTGCTCCGGTCCCGGCGTACAAGTCGAGAAAGGTCCTGCCCTCCACCTGCTGTGCCAGTACATCGAACAGGACCTCGCGGAGATAATCCGACGTTGGCCTCGTTTCTCTTCCACGAGGAGCCTGAATCCGTCGCCCTTTGGCGAGACCGCCGATCACCCTCATCGGTTGTCAGTAGCCATCATATGCTTCTGCGCTTGATTTTGCCAAGCCGTTATCGTATACTCGGGCTTCGTTGCGAAGTGATCACTTAATAGCCACAAACCATCGGAGGTCATGCCATGCCGGCCACACATCCCGCGCAGTGTGAGATATGCGGGCGAGGTCCGAAAGTAAGCAATCAGGTGAGCCATGCCCATAACGTCAGCAAGCGTCGCCAACAGATCAACGTCGCACGTCACCACGTTGTCATGAATGGGACCCGACGCCACATGGCGGTCTGCACGCGCTGCCTGCGATCCGGACGCGTCCAGAAGGCCGGACCACAGCAGGGATTCGTGCGCTAGCCACGAAGGCGCTCTACTCCCATCACCCCGTCGATCTTGCGAATTGCCTGCATTGCTGACTGAAGCTGCTTCAGATCTAACACCTCAAGCGTGAAGGTGTTCAGCCCCTTCCCATCATCCGTCACGCGTATATCCGCCTGAGCAATATTAATCTTGCTCGCGGAGATTGCCGAGCTGATCGCGGCCAGGATCCCGGGTCGGTCCGTCCCGATCACCACGCGGATCTTGATCTGGTGGGCGGTCTTCGGCGCCGCATCCCATGAGACGTTGATCTTTCGATCCACATCGTACATGAGCTGGTTCAGATTAGAGCAGTCCGTACTGTGAACAGAAACCCCGCGCCCACGAGTGATGAATCCGACGATCTCATCACCAGGGAGCGGGCTGCAACACCTGGCGAACCGAACGAGAAAATCGTGTGATCCCAGAAGAGTCACGCCCTCGTCCGGCTGCTGGCTAGCCTTTCGCTCCGGCTTCACCTCTCCTTCTTGTGGCAACTCTTCTGCAGGTAAGAGCTTTGCTATGGCCTGCCGAGGAGAAAGCTGGCCAAATCCGACGATGGCGAAAAACTCATCTGGGGTTGCATAGCCATAGCTGGCGAGGGTCTTCGTAACCGCACTTGACTTGAGGATCTGAGCGGGGCTCTTGCCCAGTCGCCGAAGCTCCTTCTCCAGCAGGTCTTTCCCGAGGCTAATACTCCGGACCTTCTCCTCGTTTTTTATCCACTGCTTGATCCGTCCTCTTGCCCGCGGGGTTTTCACGAGTTTCAGCCAGTCACGGCTTGGATGGTGCTTTGAATCGCTCAGGATTTCGATGATATCGCCATGTTGCAGTTCGTATCGCAGGGGGACCAGACGCCCATTCGCTCTGGCTCCCACGCAGGTGAGACCGATATCGGTATGGACACCAAAGGCGAAGTCAATGGGACACGCCCCCTTGGGGAAGCTCTTCACGTCCCCTTTTGGCGTGAACACATAGACTTCTTCAGGGAACAGGTCCACCTTCACCGTTTCCAGGAACTCCCGGCTGTCTTTCAGATCGCGCTGCCACTCCAGGAGCTGTCGAATCCAGGCAAACCCTTTATCAGTCTGGTCAAGTGCTGCCTTGCCCTCCTTGTACACCCAATGGGCCGCAATCCCCTCCTCTGCCGTTTTGTGCATCTCACGGGTTCGAATCTGTGTCTCCACGGGTTCGCCGACCGGGCCAATGACTGTTGTGTGCAGGGATTGATACATGTTCGACTTTGGCATCGCGATGAAATCCTTGAACCGGCCGGGGATCGGCTTCCACAGGGAGTGGATGACGCCCAGCGAGCCATAGCAGTCCGTGACTGATTCGGTGATCACCCGGACTGCGGTCAGGTCATAGATCTCATCAAACTCCTTGTGTTGATCGCACATCTTCCTGTAGATGCTATAGAAGTGTTTGGGACGACCTATGATCTCGGCCCGGATGCCCCCCTCGGTTAACTTCTGCTGAAGGATCCCAATGACTTCATTGATATCCTTCTCCCGCTCCTGCCGTTTCTTCGCGATCCTTGCTGCCAGATCCTGATAGGCGTCGCGTTCGAGGTAGCGGAGAGCCAGATCTTCGAGCTCGGCCTTCATCCAGTAGATTCCGAGGCGGTGCGCGATAGGGGCGTAGATGTCGAGGGTCTCCCTGGCAATCAGCCGACGTTTCTCCTCCCTCAGCGGTTCAAGGGTTCGCATATTATGGAGCCGATCAGCCAGCTTGATCAGAATGACCCGAATATCTTTGGACATCGCCAGCACCATCTTTCGGAGACTCTCGGCCTGATGCTCGATGCGGCTTCCGAAGGGGAGTCTGCTGATCTTCGTGAGGCCGTCCACGAGATTTCCGATCTCGTCACCAAAAGCCTGCTTGACCTCCTCGAGCGAGGCGTGGGTATCCTCCACCACATCGTGCAGGAGGGCGGCGGCGATGCTCGCCACATCCATCTTAAGATCCAGTACAATCTCAGCCACGGCTCTCGGATGCGACAGGTATGGCTCTCCCGAGATCCGTTCCTGGCCTTTGTGCACCCTGGCGGCAAAGTCGTAGGCCCGTTGCAGCAGGGTCACATCCGCGTCAGGTGATGCTGCGCGAACGCGTTCAATAATCGGCTCGATCCCCATTGTTCCTATACCTGGCGTTACTAATTTATTCCGCCAATCTCCCCTAACCCTTCATACTGCTCTATTTTCGCATACTTTCCTGCACGTTCCAAAAGCTTTCAGGAGGCTTCACTCTGACGCCCGACCTACCTTCTTCATCAGGTGCGCCTAGCGTTCCAGCAGGCTAAGAATTTCTTCTTGCCGGACGGGACCCTGTCTCACAATGACGGGTGGGCTTGTAGTAACGTCTACGACAGTTGACGAACTCCCACCGGCTACGGGACCCCCATCCAGGATCAGGTCCACTCGATCCCCAATCTGGCGTAGTACCTCATGAGCGTCCAGGGGATCTTTGCCCCCCGAGCGATTCGCGCTTGTCCCGGTCACGGGGCCACCGAAGTGGCGAATCAAGGCAAGCGCAACAGCCGCATCCGGGACCCTGAGGCCGATCCGACCGGTCCCTGCGGTAAGCAGCGTGCAGATTCCGCGAGGAGCCTGCACCACAAGGGTAAGCGGGCCAGGCCAGTAGCGCGTGGCAAGCCGAACGGCCGCATCGGGCAGTTCACCGACCAGTTTGATCGCCATCATAAGATCGGATACGAGCAGCGGGATTGGGGCCTTCCGGCTACGGCCTTTTGCGGCAAAGAGGCGCTCGATGGCCAAGCGATTCAAGGCGTCGGCTCCAAGGGCGTACAGGGTGTCGGTAGGGAACGCCACCAGGCCACCCTTGCGGAGAATCGAGGCGGCTTGCGCCACCGCCCGAGATGACGGGGCGAGAAGG
>JANGEZ010000130.1:0-4164 GCA_031838355.1 Candidatus Methylomirabilis sp. bin48
CCCGGCTGCGTGTCCTCCGGGTACTTGTCACGGTAGCCCACAACCTCACCCGAGTTGATGATCTCCTCACATTCCGAGACGGTCAACGCGTGATTGCCCAGGACACCGCACTGCACCTCGACCCGCTGCTCAACGGCCAGCTCTATCAGCACGCGGGAGCTGAAACGCATTGCGCGCTTCGCCAAGCTCAGCGCTTCGGCCGCATCATGAGCCATACCTATGCCCACGCTGGAACCGGCCACGGCAGGCTTGACTATCACCGGGTAGCTCAACCTGCGCTCAATCCCCTTCACAACGGCCGCCTCATCCTCCAACAGCTCGCGTCTGGTGATGCCGATCCCCTCAACAACCGGAAGGCCTGCACCCTGAAAGATGAGCTTGGCGATAATCTTATCCATTCCTACGGCCGAGGCGGTGACCCCAGCCCCCACATACGGCAGATCGGCCAATTCACACAGACCCTGAATCGTTCCATCCTCACCATGTGTCCCATGAATGACCGGGAAGGCGACATCGATTGTGGGGTGGAGCTGTTTGCGAAGCCAGCCTTTTCGCTCCTGCTGCGGTACCAACGTGCCGACCGATGGGTCTGGCGCCAGAAAGAGCGGATCAACCCCCGTGGCGTTCTGGCCCCGGTCCAGGTTGTCAAGCTGGGGTATGTATCGCTCCCGATTCAACCGCAGCTTTTCCGCGTCGAGCTTCGATCGCTCAGCCGTTCCCGCCACAACGCTTCGTTCTGCCAGCTTTCGTATCTCGGCGTCGATCGTCAACAGATCCCGAACCGCCTCCCCGGTAAGCCAGGCGCCCTCTGCTGTAAGAAAGATCGGCAGCGTTTCGAACTGGTCCCGCAACGAGAGCAGGACCTCATAGATCTTACTGGCGGTCATGATCGAAATCTCTCGCTCCACCGAGCGACTTCCGAAGATCAATCCTATGCGTCTGATGGCGCCACTCATGCGAGCTCCAGATACGTATCAGGCAGTCGATTCTCGTACAGTAGGATATCGCCCTCTCGGACGATCGCCTTGAGGTGGTCAGTCACTTCACCGCTGTGCCTGGCCACCAGAACCCGGCTATCAGCAAACCCACCCTCGAGAAGCCCTTCACGCAGCGGTTGTGTCTGCTGTGGCCCGACCAACAGGACGTAATCGCAGACCGCAGCGGCAGCTCGGCCAAACCGGCGGTTCTCCTCCGCCTCGATCTGGCCCAACTCCACCAGGCCCGGCGTGATCAGGATCTTCGAGCCCCCCTTAAACTGGCTGAGGACCTCCAGGGCCATCTGGGCCCCAAGCGGATTGGCATTAGCCACATCGATCAGTTTGATGACTCCACCCTCTTCGCGAAGCTCCAGACGCTTGGGCGCCGGCGTAAGAGACTTCACCCCGTCGGCAATCTCCTCCAGGGGTACACCGCACTCTAAGGCAGCAGCCGTCGCCCCCAGGATATTGGCAATGTTCCAGCCCCCCAGCAGCCTGGTCTCGAACATGGCCGTGCCATGATCGGTCTCCACGCGAAAGGCCGAGCCACGACTGGAGAGCTTGACATCCTTCCCCCGGACGCCCAGAGCCCGCTCGTCCTCACCGACCCCGTACAAGAGCACGCGTCGACCTTCCCGCCTCGCGCGTTCGGCCAATCGCAGAGCGCCTGGATCGTCAGCGTTCACGATCGCCAAGCCATCCGGTGGAAGCGAATCGATCAGCTCATACTTCGCCTCGGCGATTCGCTCCGGCGTGCCGAACCGCTCAAGGTGCTGAACCCCAACCGCCGTGAGGATACCGATCCGGGGCCGCAGGATCTCGCACACCTCCCTGATCTCGCCGGGGCCGTAGGCCGCCACCTCGACGACGAAGAACTGGTGATCGTCCCGAAGCGCCTCACGGACAACCCGAACGATACCCATGGTGGAGTTGACCCCGTCAGGCGTCTTAAAGACCGAGTAGCGCTTCTGAAGCAACGTAGCGGCGATGAACTTCGTCGTCGTCTTTCCATAGCTCCCCGTGATCCCGACGACCTCCCCGGGATACTGACGCATACGCGCTTTAGCCGCCGCATAGAAGCGTTGATTGACCGCCTGCTCCAGTGGAGCGAGGCTCAGGTTTGCCACGAGGACCGTACCCGCCGCAACCTCGGACATCACAAGCAGGCCGGCAGCCAGGCCGATGCCGACGAGGAGGGCGAGAGGGGCCACGATGAGTCGGGACAGTAAGATCACAGTCAGCCCGGAGGTGACAAGCACGGCCGCCACCGCAAGGAGGAACGTGACTGCTACTAAGCGTATCGTCCGGGGTGTCCACTGCAATTGCTGACTGACCTGCAGCGAGGACCACCGGGATTTCAGCCACATCCCGGCGGCCAGCCACACGATGTAAAATGCACCTGTCCCGGCATGCCTTAAGCCGGGAATAACAGGGAGAGGTGACCACGCAAGGAAGACTCCGGCCCCTAAGACCGCCACCTGAACGAGGGCCCCTCGGCCGTCCAGAACTATGCCCCAGTGCCTGGCGATCCAACCACGCAGGCGCGCACTGTTGTAACGCTCCAACTGGGCAAGGTAGATCAGATCCAGATGGCGCATTATAACGACCGCCATATATGGCAAAAGACCACTGACGGCCCGGCCTGCGAGTGAAGGTCCAAGCACCCCGCCCGACTGCATCACTGGCTGTCCTGGCACAAGAACTCCCTTACCAGCCGGCCAAAACGATCTGGGCTGTCAACAAACGGGAAATGGCCGGTCCCTTCGAACACCTCCAACCGTGAGCCCTGTATCCCGCGCGCCATAATCTCTATCGAGGAGAAAGGCACTTCCTGATCCCGGTCTCCCCAGATAATCAGTGTAGGCGCACGAACAGACGACAAGATCCCTCGGAGGTCTTCGCCCACGACCTTGACCAGCGTAGCGCGTAGTGATCCGGCGTTCCGATAGTCCCGCGACCCCATCCGCTGATAAAGTTCGGCAATCACTCGCTCGCCCAGCCTACCCCACATAGGCAGCGAAAATATCCGCTTCGCCAGCTTCGCGGCTCCAGCCTTCACGCGGAACAGGGGCCCTCGTCTCGGGCGGATCCCTGCGCTGGCTACCAGCACAAGGCTCTTGACCCTATCAGGCCACTTGGCAGCCAAGGCTAGCGCGATTCGGCCTCCAAATGAATGGCCGACCAGGCTGGCCACCGAGATATTGAGGCGATCCATAAATGCCTCGACATAGGAGGCATACTCCCATGTCCCCCACACCGTAGCAGCCGATGGCGTCCAGCCAAAACCAGGTAGATCAAGGGCGTACACCCGAAACCGATCCTCCAGAGCCTTGGCAACTGTAGCCAGGGACTCGGCTGAGGTACCCCACCCATGAAGGAGAACTACCGGCATCCCCTCTCCCCACACGGTAAAATGGGTGTCCAGGTCACCGACACGTATCAGCACACCACCACCAAATACAGGGTAGAGGGTATAGGGGGTAGGGTGTAAGAACAGGGCTCAGAGTATTAGGGGGTAGGGGGTAACAAAGAGTTTCTCGGTGTTTTCTTAGCCCCATACCCTATACCCTTCACCCTATACCCTGTCTTCACGGTAGAACCCCAGCTCGCGAAGCGCCTCTCGGGCCACTAGTCGGTCATCAAAGGGGATCGTGCGATCGTAAAGAATCTGATAGGCCTCGTGCCCTTTCCCCGCGATCACCACCATGTCACCTTGTCCCGCCAGCGAGAGGGCCTCACGAATGGCTATTGCTCGGTCTAAAATTGTAACATAGCCCTTTCCCTGACCCCATACCTTTTTCGCCCCAGCCTCGACCTCCTCGATGATCTGATGAGGGTCCTCACTGCGGGGATTGTCGGAGGTGATCACCGTAAAGTCGGCTAGCTGCAGAGCCGCTTCTCCCATGACTGGACGCTTCCCCCGATCCCGATCTCCCCCGCACCCGAACAGGACAATCAGGCGTCCCGGACAGCACTGCCGTGCCATGCGGAGGACACGCTGCAGGGCGTCAGGGGTGTGCGCATAATCGACGATCACCCTGAACTCCTGTCCCGCCTCTACCCGCTCACACCGACCCGGGACGTGGTGGAGCGCCGCAATCCCGTCTGTCACCGCTGACAGATCCACGCCGAGATGTAACCCTGTGGCAGCGGCTGCCAGGATATTGGACAGGTTATAGCCCCCCAG
>JANGEZ010000131.1:0-4946 GCA_031838355.1 Candidatus Methylomirabilis sp. bin48
ACCCGGATGAGGTGCAGCCGCTCCATTTCCGCCAGCGAGGCGGGTCCACCCGACACGCCGCTCGGAAACCGGATGTTGGGTGGCAGGTCTTCGAGGCTAATGACGTCGCCGGAAGAGAGGATCAGCAGGCGCTCGATCATGTTGGCGAGCTCTCGTACATTGCCCGGCCATGGGTAGTCCACAAACGACGACATGGCCTCCTGGGAGACGGTCTTGGCCTTCTGACCAGTTACCCGGAATTGCCGTAAGAAGTGCTCAATCAGGAGTGGGATGTCCTCCTTCCGCTCGCGCAAGGACGGCAGCACCACGCTGACCACGTTCAGCCGATAGTAGAGATCCTCACGGAACCGACCTGTCCTCACCTCCTGGGCCAGGTCTTTGTTCGTCGCGGCGATGATGCGCACATCCGCTCGATGCACACGGGTACCCCCGACCCGTCGCAGTTCCTTGGTGTCGAGCACCTGGAGAAGCTTGGCCTGCATGGCCGGGCTCATCTCCCCCACCTCATCCAGCAGGAGGGTCCCGCTTCCGGCTACTTCGAAGAGACCCTGTTTAACGCTGGTGGCGCCGGTAAACGCCCCTTTCTCATGCCCGAAGAGCTCGCTTTCCAGGAGCGGATCCTGAAAGCCGCTGCAATTGATGATCAGGAAGGGGCCGCCCGCTCGAGGGCTCGCCGCATGAATGGCCTTGGCGACCAGGCTCTTGCCGGTTCCGCTCTCCCCCTGGATGAGGACGCTTACCTCGCTCGGGGCGATCCGCCGCACGGTCGCGAGGAGCGAGGTAATGACCGGACTCTGACCGATCATGATGGGAGCAGGCTCGCGTTGGGCGACCATGCGCCGTAGGGCCGTGTTCTCCTCCCGCAGGCGCTTCCTCTCCGCGGCTCGCCGCAGCACCTCCTCCAATTCGGAGAGCTTGAAGGGCTTGGCGAGGTAGTCGTAGGCGCCCAGCTTCATCGCGTTGATGGCGCTGTCCACATCGGGGTGGCCGGTCAAGATGACGACCTCTGCCGTAGTACCAGACCCGCGAATCCGACGAAGAGTCTCCATCCCCCCGATCCCGGGCATCTTGAGATCCAGCAGGATGACGTCGAACTCTCGCGCCCGTAACTGTTCCAGGGCTTCTTCGCCGCTTCCGGCGCAGGTAACCACGTAGCCCGCCCGCGGCAGCTCCTTTTCCATGAGCAGCCGGATGGGTCGCTCGTCATCGACGACAAGCGCCCGGGTCGCACCGATCCGTTCATCCGCCTGAGCCATGTTCACCCCTCGTCCTTCAAGACCGGGTTACCCCCCAAGCATCCCACTACGCTCGGCCAGCGGCAGGCGGACGATGACCACCGTCCCCTTTCCGATCCCCTTGCTTCGCACCTCGATGCTGCCTTTGTGCTGCTCCACAATGCTCTGGCTAATGGCAAGGCCAAGGCCCGTCCCTTTACCCACCTCCTTGGTAGTAAAGAACGGATCAAAAACCCTCGAAAGGTGCTCCGGCGAGATCCCGCTACCCGTATCGGACACAGAAATATCGAGCCATTCTTGTTCACAAGCCGACTCGATGACCTCTCGACGGTGATGCGCGTCTATGCGAATCTCCCCACTACTCTCGATGGCATCGAGCGCATTTGTCAGAAGGTTGAGGAAGACCTGCTGAAGCATCTGAGCATCGGCCATGACCACGCTCCCATCCGGGAATGGGGCCACGACAATCTGCTGATTTTCGAGGCTGGCTTGCCGCTCCACAAATGAGACCGCGTTCAACGCCACGTCATAGACATCCACCAGGCTGAAGGTGGGCTCGCGCTGCCGCGCGAAATCGAGCAAGCGGCGGACAATCGCCGCTGCGCGGGTTACTTCATTTTGGATCATCGTGACATACTGCCCCACCTCTGCAAGGGCGGAGGGGTCACTGATCTCCTCCGTCTCAATACGCCGCTGGAGGGCCTCGGCAAAGCCGGCCACTGAGGAGAGTGGGTTGTTCAGTTCATGGGCCAGTCCGGCGGCCAATCGACCAAGCGAGGCGAGCTTCTCCTGCCGCACCAACAACTGCTGCGACTGCTTCAGTTCATCGTACGAGCGCCGCAGCTCCTCGTACAGATTGGCGTTCTCGAGCGCTATAGCAGCCTGAGCGGCCAACGTCATGGCCAGGGTCTCATCCTCTTCGCTGAACTCGTCGGCGCCCTGCTTCTCCGTGACGTAGAGGTTCCCAAGGACTTTCCCCTTTGAGACGACAGGCACACCCAGGAAGGAGTTCATCGGAGGATGGTGAGGTGGGAACCCGTGCGCGCGAGGGTCCTCTGCCAGACTCTTCAGGCGCAGGGGCTTCACCTCCCGTATAAGCACCGCCAGGATCCCCTTCCCCACCGGCGGCGAACCTATGGCCTGCCTGATGGTCTCGTCGGCACCCGCCGTGATGAAGCGACTAAGACCGCCCTTGCCATCCAAGACGCCGAGGGCCGCGTAGCGAGCGTTCGTCAGTTTACAGGCCATGTTGGCAATGCGCTGCAAGACATCTTCAAGGGAGAGCTTCGCGCTGAGGATCATGCCTGCCTTCACAAGCATCCGAAGCTGGCTCATCTCTCTCCTGTCCATCCTCTCCCTCTCCTCCACAAAGGCGAACACAATTACTGTCTGGAGGCGGTTTACCACGGGGGCGTAGAGATCGAGGAACTTCGCCAGCCGATCCACCTCACCCCGATATCTCCTGAAAAGAGATTTCCTGCACACATCATGCAGCAGCGCCAGGCGATCCATGATCTGCTCCGGGGTCTGCCCTCCAACCACGCCCTGTGTCACTCTGGAACGGGCATAGGCCAGGGCTGTATCGTATTTCCCGGTTTCCAGGCAGTCCAGATACATGGTATAGACCATGCCGGATTCGGCCTCAATCTCCTGAAGGGTCAGGCCCTCCAACAGGCCTTTTGCCCTCATCTGACGAAGCCACTCTCGCCGTAGCGGTTCGCGCTTTGCCGAGAAGTGCCTCACAAGCTCTTCACGTAGTGTACTATTCCTTCGAACCATGGATGCACCGTCTCTTTAGCCGGTTTCCTCCTTGACGCATTATGACCCGTCAGCCGACCCGATCCAATATAGAGTGGCTGGGAAATCGAGCAACACCGTAAAAGTCGGCGTTGACAGCAGCCTGCAGCGCCTCTATTCTCTCCTCGGCGGGCTCAATAGTCGCTGGAGGAGATATGAAACTCATCGAACAAGTCCTCGGCACGCAGGTGGTCTACGCGGGGGCGTATCTTTCAGCCGAGCAACAGACAGTCGTCCTGCCCGATGGGCGACAGGCGATTCGGGACATCGTTCGTCCTCCGAATGCCGTTGCGATCGTGCCGATCGATGACGACGGCCGGATCCACCTGGTTCGGCAGTATCGGCCGGCCATCCAGCGAGCCATCTACGAGATCCCGGCCGGCATCATCGATCACGGCGAACGCCCAACCACAACCGCCAAGCGGGAGTGCGAGGAGGAGATTGGGCTTCGCCCGCGTCGGCTGCTCAAGCTTTGCACCTTCTATTCCGCGGTTGGTTTCTCCACCGGGTCTATCCAGCTTTTTCTGGCTCAAGGACTCATAGCCGGCCGGAACCGCCGCCACGATCCCACCGAGTTCCTGGAGGTCCATGCGATGCCGTTTGAACAGGCCTACCGCTGGGTCCTGTCAAACAAGTTTGTAGACGCCAAAAGCATCATCGGCATTCTCTGGGCCCAGCAACGACTTGCTCTCTCACCGCTCCCCGATCGGCGACGATCGGCTGGACGCCGGCGCTAATAACGCGCGCGCACCCGTCCGCACCCTTTTCCAGAGAGATGATGTCGCAGATACGCGCCAGGATTTCGAGCGAGATCCGCTGCGGCGAGCGGAGGCTCAATCGGTTGGCAATGGTGTTCACAGCCGGGTTCATTGCGCGTCTCCGTGCTTCTTGGGAGCGGTGAGCGCGCGTACTTCACGCCGCAATTCCGCTCGGAGCTCGGCCTCGCTTGGAAGGTGCAGCTTGTAGCGGCTCGCGAATATCGTCTTGCGCTGATCCGGACCCAACGTGTATTTCACCACGGCGTCGTTCTTGTCCGCGCAGAGAATCAACCCCAGCGTCGGGCTGTCTCCCGCCGTGCGCCGTTCCCGGTCGTAGTAGTTCACGTACAACTGAAGCTGGCCCAGATCCTGATGGGTGAGCTTGCCGGTCTTCAAGTCGACGATCACGTAACACTTGAGCACCGTGTGGTAAAAAACCAGATCGATGTAAAAGTGGTCGCCGTCCAACGTGAGCCGCTCCTGCCGCGCCACGAAGGCAAACCCCTTGCCCAGTTCCAGCAGGAACGTTTGCAGGTCATCGATCAATGCCTGTTCGAGTTGGGTCTCCACCAGTTTCGGCGATTCCGGCAACCCCAGAAACTCCATGACCACGGGATCTTTGAAGACATCGGCCGGCTTCTGAAACTCCTGCCCCTTCACGGCCAGGCGCATCAGGCCCTTCTTGTCCCGGCTCAAGGCCAGGCGCTCATAGAGCAGGCTGTTGATCTGGCGTTCCAGTCCACGCGCAGACCAGTTGTTCTTGATGGCTTCGATTTCGTAGAAGGCGCGGGCGTCCGGTTTCTCGACGCGCGGCAGCGTCCGATAGTGCGTCCAGGAGAGATTCGGGTGCAGCATCCCTGGTTTCCATCTCATGGCGGCGCGCACCTCTGATCCGCCGAACGCGAGTGCGCCCAAATCCGCGGGAGGCGATTTCCGACGCAGTGCGTCGGAAATCTGCGGCGCGGAGAATTTCCGAGGCAGCGCGTCGGAGATCAAGGTGGGATATTCTCCGTACAATCGGCGAAACAGTTCGAGATTGTCCACCGAGTAGCCGTTACCATACTCCACTTGGAGGCGGCCGGAAAGTTCCGCCAGGAGCCGTTCCCCATACGCCGCCTTCGCCTTCCCCTTCTGTTCCTCTTCTACGATCTCCCGG
>JANGEZ010000132.1:0-5066 GCA_031838355.1 Candidatus Methylomirabilis sp. bin48
GCCGACGTCGGATGGGTGCGGCCGGAGAACCTCCACCTTACGCTCAAATTTCTGGGGCAGGTCGAGGAGGGTCGTCTCGGTGCCATCGGGGAGGCGGTCGCTGCGGCGGCTACCGGGTGTGGTCAGATTCGCCTGGTCTTTGAGGGTCTCGGCGCCTTTCCCTATCCGCGCGCGGCCCGGGTCGTTTGGATCGGGCTCTCCCACGGTGCGGAGGCGCTGACAGCGCTTCAGGCGAAGGTTGAGGCGGGGCTCGAGTCGCTCGGATTTGCACGGGAGGGGCGACCATTTACCGCACATCTTACGCTGGGTCGTGTGCGGAGCCCCGCGCGCCGAGAGCAGTTAACTTGCGCCCTCACCGGGGCGCCCGCCGAGGCGCTGGGCGAGATGGTGCTCGACCGGATCGAGCTGATGAAGAGCGACTTGAGTGTAGCGGGCGCACGCTACTCTATCCTGCAAAGCTTTCCGCTCGGCTGAGACACCCTACAGCAGCGCAGTCCCGTGCACGTCCCGTGCAAAAGTTGCTTCCCAGCTCTCACTCTGATGGAGTATAATCTAGCGCTTTACCGTTCTTAAAAAGTTCTTAAAAAGATCGTAACCATCGTAACCAATGATGGGGGATGGGGGAAGTACGACGATGTCAACACAACCGATGACAGTACAGATCATCGATCAGATCAAACCGATGATCTTCGATCTCGCCACCCGTTACCGGAAGACCCTTCGCGGTTGCCGCTACGCGGACATTCGCGTACAGATTGATGAAGGACAATCGGCCGCGGCAGAGAATGGTGGGAGTAAGCATAGCACCAGGGACTATGCCTTCGAGGTTGGTATCCGCGCCTTATCCGGTGACGGGATGGTCGCGCCGGGCTATTTCGGGCAATCGCTCGGAATAGCCGACCTGGATCGGCTGGCGCAGGTCGTCAAGGACGGGCTCCGCCATGCGCATCATCGGGCCCTGGCCAACGCTGAGCGTAAGTGCGCGACACGGGAGGCGTTCGGCTCTCTGGGGGATGCCCTGATCAGCACTACCCTCGCTCCCATCGAGATTCATCAGGATATCGTTTCGGCGCGCTTCGAGGTCGATCCCCGCTCCGTCCCCTTAGACGAGATCGTCGCCCTGACGACTGAGATCTCCAAAAGCGCGCTCGCATTCGACCCTCATGTCAAGTATACGTTCATCTCGGCCTTTACCCTGTTGAGCCGGGAGTTGCTGTGTAGCTCTGAGGGCGCCAACATCGACCAGTGCTTTGCCCTGACTCAGGGAACGTGCTTCATTGTGACCAACGGCAAATCCGGTACGCAGGAGCTGTACGATTACATGGGCCACCAGCGTGGGTGGGAGGTGTTAATCCAAGGCGTGCAAGAGGAGTTCATCCAATTTCCGGATTTCCGGACCTTCTGCATGAACCTCACGAAAGACGCGGTGAGCCTGTGCAATGCCAGGCCGCTCAAGGCCACCGACCGCGAGATGGTGGTCGTCACCGACCCCCACTACAACACCCTGAAGGTCCACGAGATTGTCGGCCACCCGGCTGAGCTGGATCGCGCGTTGAAGATGGAGACCTCCTACGCCGGCCGAAGCTGGCTCTTTCGGGACCTCCAGGAGCATCAACTGGGCAAACCGATCGCGTCCCCCCTCGTCTCAGCCTTCTCCGACCCCTCTCTTCCCGGATACGGCCATTATAAGTATGACCACGAAGGGACACCAGGGAGAAGGGTGACGCACATCGACCAGGGGATCTTCTCCGGCTTCATGAACAGCCGCCAGACCGCTGCCATTCTGGGCATTCCGCCGAACGGGTCGTATAAGGCCGCTGATGCCTCACTGGTTCCTTTGATCAGGATGTCAAACACGGTGTTCGGTCCTGGCGAACGGGACCCCCAGGAGATTATCCGGGAGATCCCCCACGGCTACTACCTCGTAGGGCACCGGACTCCCTCGATCTCGGAATCGCGTGAAAACTTCCGGATCTCCGCGATGAAAGTCTATGAGATCAAGCAGGGGCAGATCGGAGAGCTGTTCTGTAACGGCGGGATTATGGCCGATACGAAGGACTACCTGATGAAGGTGGATGCGGTGGGAAGCGACTTCCGTCTCTACCCGATCCCCAATTGCGGCAAGGGCCAGCCGATGCAGACCAAGCGGCTCGGTAACGGGGGCCCCACCATGCGCAGCCGCGCCCGCTTGACCGGAGCTTGAAAGGGTAGAGGGTAGAGGGTAGAGGAAAAGCATGGAAGGTGAGTTCTATACCCTATCCCCTACACCCTAAACCCTTGTTGTGTTCCAGGAGGCTTACCGATGATCTCAACCGCTGAACTTGCTAAGGCTGTGACGCAGGCCTTGGAGTATCTGAGGTCAGCCGAGCAGGTGGCCGAGGCCGAGGTGTTCGCATCAAGCAACGGCAACCTCTTGGCTCGACTGAACTACACCTCGCACATCCCCTGCAATGGTGTCGAAGAGCCGAAATCAAGCGAATCGTACGGCCTTGGGATTACGGTGGTTTTCAAGACAGAGGCCGGTATCACGATCGGGTTTGGCAGCGAACCGAGCGATCTGAGCCTCGATGGGGTGAAAAGAGCCCTTGAGAAGGCCAGGCGCGGCGCCGTCGTCGATCCCGAATTCTCGTCGCTGCCGAGAGCCACGGGTGAGCGGCGAAGGCTCCGTCGCTACCACGACCCTAAACTGATGAAGATTCGGGACGAGGATCTGGTTGAGGTCGGCTGGAGGGTTTTGCAGGGGGGACTGAAGACCTTTGCAACCTCCCCTCAACTTGCCGAACTGGCGGGTGGCAAGGGCCAGATCAATGCATTAGGCCTCATTGTAGGTGGCGATGTGACCATCCAGCAGGAGCGGATCGCCATCGCCTCGACCGCCATGCCCGAGGTCCAGACCGACGAATCGACCCTGATCATGGCCTTCATCACCGCAATGGTCGAGGCCAAGGCCTCCAAGGGCAGTGGCTGCTCCGCCGGCACCCGCCTGGACCAGTTCACTGACGACGCCGGTGTAGAAGCCGCACACAACGCCCTCGCGGCGATTGGCGGAGAGCGGATCAAAGGTGGGGAGTATACGGTCATCTTTGGGCGTCAGCCCGTAGCCGATCTCCTGAACAATCTGATCCTGCCTTCTCTCAGCCTCAGCACCTTCTACAGTGACAGCTCTCCGTTCATGGGACGGCTCGGGAAGCGAATCGCGTCGAAGCATCTTACTCTCTACGACCATGGCAATAAGCGTGGGTTGATGGGCAGCAAGGGAATCACCTGCGAAGGGCTACCGACCGGGAAAACACGCCTGATCCAGCGGGGCAGATTGGTAGGGCTGCTCACCAACTATTACGAGCAGCAGCGTATTGTAAGAGATCCCAGGGGCACAGAGAAGCTGGGGGTGGACCCGAACCAGCATGGCAGCGCAATCGTGCCGCGGAACGGTTTCCGATTCTGGGCTGGTGGCGGTCGACAGTTCGGTGTCCAACCCGCAGTCGCCTCAACCAATGCTGTCGTACAGGGTGGAGACCAAAGCCTCGAGGAGCTCATCGCCACCGTAAAGGACGGCCTGCTGATCGGGCGGATCTGGTATACATATCCCATCAACGGGCTGCGGGCCGGCGACTTCACCTGCACAGTGGTTGGTGACTCTTACATCATTAAGGACGGACGGATCACGACGCCGCTGAAACCCAACACGGTGCGGATCAACGATAATATCCACACGATCCTCTCTAATATCATCGCGATCGGTAAGGAGGTCAGGGAAACCTTGGTCTGGGCGGCAGACGAGGTCATCTATACGCCCGAGATCGCCGTTCGAGGCGTCAAGCTCGACGAGATCGCCTCCTTCATGGAGCAGCTCTGAGGGGTTTGAGACTGTCTTGCGATGAAGGCGGGAATCGTTGGAACGCCCAGGGAGGTTGCTGACTGATGGCTGCAGCACCACAGACAAAAGCTATTCTCTTCGATTTCGGGGGAACCCTTGATGCCGACGGAGTCGCCTGGAAAGATCGGTTCTATCCGCTCTATCTCGCCGAGCATGTGGCGGTAGACCGGGATCGATACGATCAAGCCTACTATGTTGGCGATGATGCTCTGGTGGCGCGGAGATTCTCGGACTACTCGTTTCGAGAGAGCCTCCTGTTCCAGATCACGGGCGTACTGGAGGCGTTGAATGTGGCCGACGCGAGGGTAGCGTCGCGTCTGTGCGACAGGTTCCTTCAGGACTCGCTGGAGAAGATTCGTTCTAACCTTGCGATCCTGCGGGAGCTGTCAGCACGATTTCGACTCGGCATCATCTCGAACTTCTATGGCAATCTCGAACGCGTCTGTCTCGAGTGCGGGCTTACCCCGCTCATGAGCGTGCTGATTGATTCGGCGCGTGTCGGGTTCACCAAGCCGGATCCACGGATCTTTCAGGCCGCGCTGACACAATTGCAACTCGACCCACGAGAGGCGGTATTCGTCGGGGACTCATTGCATCGAGACATGGAGGGGGCGAAACGTCTCGGGATGCCCCATATCTGGCTGGTCTCAGACCACTCCGGCGCTTCCGTGCCCTGTTGCCCGGGTGACCCCATGATCAGGTCTTTAGCAGATCTTCGGGAGGCGCTCCTATGAAGCAATATGCCATGCGCCAGCACCACGCACCTCCTCCCCAACCCTCCCCCCTCGGAGGGGGAGGGGAAGGGTGGGGGGGACTTTCGGGAAAACTCCTTATGGGGGGCATCATTGCGGCCGGGGAAGGTTCCCGGCTAAAACGGGACGGCTTGAGGATGCCAAAGTCGATGGTGCCGGTCGCAGGCGTCCCGTTAATCGAGCGAGTGATGAGCAATTTCGTGAAGGTTGGCATCACACAGCTACGGGTTATCTTCAACGAGGACGACCGGGAGTGCGCCACATTCATCCAGGAGCGCTTCCCGAATCTCGACGTCCGTTGCATCGTGAAAACTACACGCTCGTCGTACGAAAGCTTCTGGGAGGTTGGTGGGCGATCTGGCCCAGACCCAATCCTCATGTCTACCGTGGACTGGATCTGTCCGGAACCGGCATTCCGCCGGTTCGTCGATCAGGCC
>JANGEZ010000133.1:0-27146 GCA_031838355.1 Candidatus Methylomirabilis sp. bin48
CGAATCCCCTGAGGGTCTCCGCGATAAAGTCGGCAGCGGCTTCCATGCCGTCATACCCGTCAAACGGGTCCCTCGTCCCAACAATTCGCTCGAGGTGTGCCAGCGCCCCGCTTTCGGAGACCGCGTCGACGATCTGACGGAGTATGGGATCGATGTGCTTCACCTGCGAGGCGCCTTGGGGGGCGATTCCTTAGAAGGTCTGTTTCGTCTGCTTGATCTATTTAGTGTATCTCGTCGATTGCGTCGAGTACCGAAGGGATCGTTCGATATTCGACTCGATAGACGCAATGGACACTTTTTAAGGAAGGATCACCGGGGCAATTGGTTGGAGCTCGCGCCACTAAGTGCCTTGTCGTTGGCGTAGATCGGGACACCGGCCCGCAGCGCGAGGGCAATAGCGTCACTGGGTCGGCTATCGACCGTAATCTCTTTGCCATCGGCCTCGATATAGAGGGTGGCATAGTAGGTATCTTCCTTAACGTCGCTGATAATGACCCGCCGCAGGGGGGAGTGAAAGGCCGCCATAAGGGAAAGGATCAGGTCGTGGGTCAAAGGACGTGGAGGGCTGAGTCGCTGTAGAGGCACAGCGATGTTTTGGGCCTCAAAAGGCCCGACGAAGAGTGTGAGCTCGCGCTTCCCCCCTTTGCCGCGAAGGAGTACGGCGGTCTGGTCGCCTCCTTGAGCGGCGCTCACGCCCAGTACTTCCATTTCGAATAAGTCCTTGGGCTCTTCGGCTCGTGCGGCAGTCCAGGGGACGAAAAGCAAAGCGCTAAGAAGGGAGGCGAGCGCAATCGTCAGACGTGGTGCGGAATAACGTTGCTGATCATTCATTGAGACAGCGAACGAGACTCCAGCCATTCAGGAGGTTGACGCGGTGCAACTGCTCGGGGTGAAGTTGCGCTTCCTTTAGAACGGGCATGAGCTTCAAGTCGGTCTTAAATCCGAGCCGGGCGCACAGTGGGGCCACGAACTCCTCTAAGGTGCCGACCACCGGGTGCTCACTTTTGAAGTGATTCAAGATCACGATGTGCCCGTTCTTCTTACACACTCGCTTGATCTCCCGCAGGACCTGAACCGGTTCCGGGACCGCGCTGATCACGTATGTGGCCAGTACATGGTCGAAGTGTTCGTCAGGAAACTCCAGCTTCGACGCGTCCATCTCCTTAATGGTCACGTTATCCATGTCATATTCCCTCACCTTCTCCCGGGCCTTGCTCAACATCTGCCTGGAGAAGTCGATCCCGACGAGGTGACAGTCTGGTGGGTAGAGCGGGAGATTCAATCCAGTGCCGATCCCCACTTCGAGTACCAGGTCATTCGGCTTGATCCCGAGAAGCTGCACCGCCGCGACCCGCCCAGGGTGGAAGATCCTTTCGAACAGGAGATCGTACATGGGGGACAAGATGGCGTAG
Source organism: Candidatus Methylomirabilis sp. bin48 (assembly GCA_031838355.1). Classification (GTDB taxonomy): domain Bacteria; phylum Methylomirabilota; class Methylomirabilia; order Methylomirabilales; family Methylomirabilaceae; genus Methylomirabilis. The sequence continues at coordinate 1,413 of JANGEZ010000133.1, forward strand.
GCTCGCGTGATCTGCTTATAGTCTAAGACGACCATTCAACCCTCCGGTGATCCTGTTACGATTCACTATCCCCCCGCCGACAACACGGCGTGCATTACAAAGGTAATGCATTATACTCTACCTGGGCTACCGTGCAAATAAGTTTTCAGCAAAGTCCACCGGCAACCTGACTGCCCGCCCCTGGATATCCCGGTACAACAGATACCCATGCTGCCGGCCAAAGTCGTAGAGCCGCTTTGTCAGGAAGACGTCCTGTTTACAGTATTCAATGACTCGCTCGATGTCTCCCGCCTTAAACCAGGCCAGGCTTTGCAGGCCATCCGCCGACTTTCCCTCTCCGAGGGTCTCTTGGGCCAGATGGTCCAGCTTCAGCCGAAACCCTAGCTTCCGGTGGATGCACTCGAGGATGTCCAACGTGGGTAGAGCGTTCCAGTCGACATCGGCATAGCCCCGCAGCACATCGTAGTCGAACCGCTTCAGATTGAACCCGACGATCAGTCGTGCGTGGACCAACTCGCTGACAAGGGCATCGACCTGTCGCTCGGTGTAGACGTGGAACTCGGCGCGATCAAGGTCGTAGGTGACGCCAACGGCGAGGCCCATCCGATGCCGGTGTTCCCACCCGCCAACATCGTCGGCGCTCCGCTGCGTCTCAAGGTCAAAGACGATAGCATGAGACGCCGTGGCAGCGGTCTCCGATCCCTCCTTCACCTGCGGGTATGATGAGGTTGAAGACGGGCGAGAGGGCGACTGTGTGGCATCGGCCCAAGGCGCCTCCCCGAGCAGGCCCTGAAGGGTCAGGTGTGCGCCCTGCTTATCGAGCGGTTTGTTGCCGGAGCCGCACTTGGGCGAGTGAACGCACGAGGGGCAGCCGCCTTCGCACGGGCACTCGTCCAAAAGCTGTCGTGTCTTGAGAAACAGCTCCGGCAAGACCTGGAAGCCGCGCTCGGTAAGCCCGATCCCGCCAGGGTAACCGTCATAGAGGAAAATGGCCGCGCGAGCGACCTGCGGGTGGATAGGGTACGAGATCCCACCGATATCCGAGCGGTCGCAGAGGGCGTAGAGCGGGAAGAGGCCGATCATGGCGTGCTCCACCGCATGAATGCTCCCCATGAAGTGAAACCCCGCCGTCTCAACGGTAGCTTTCAGCCCATCAGGCACCTCAAACCAGAGGCCAACGGTCTCAAAGGTTAGGGGTGGCAGATCTAATTGGTACGATCCGATCTTATCCTGGCCGAAGATCCGCCTACGCTCATAGCCAAGCACTCGCTCGGTGACTTTCAGGCGGCCCAGGTGATAGGGGATCCCATGGTGGTCCTGAGATTCGAGGATTTCCAGGATCTCCGTGTCCTTCTCGGAGAGTGGCGCGGTGTAGTAATCAACAGTGACCGGTTTGACGTGGACTTTGTGCTGAATCAGGTCCAGATTCAGGATTTCGTACTGCTGCCCCTGGTGCAGATAGATGGCTCCCGGATGACACTCGTGTAGGGCCCGGATCCCGTCAATAGTGCCGATGGCCCGACCGGTCTGGTCAAGAATCGCGCAGGCCTCTCCCATGGAGCGGATGTTAATTCGACGCTGGGGGTTGCGCTCGCGGGCGTACCACTCGGTTCCATCCGCCGACAAGAGTAACCTCCCTTGGTCGTGGAGCGAATGGATGAGGTCCTTTTCAGTAGCGTAGAACGGGTCGTCGGTTCGCAACGGCACTTCCGAGGCTGCCGCCACGAGATGCGCCGCCAGAATCTGACGGTTGCCGGGATCGACGATAGCCGCCTCGTAGGGCCGACTGAAGAAGTCGTCTGGGTGGCGAAAAAAGTACTGGTCGAGGGCGTCAGGAAGCGCAATCAGGACGATCAGGGCCTCGCGCCGACCGCGGCCCACCCGACCGCCCCGCTGCCAGGTGCTGGTGATGCTGCCGGGATAGCCCACGAGGAGGCAGGCATCCAGCCCACCTACGTCAATCCCAAGCTCCAAGGCCGAGGTAGTCACGACCCCTGCCAGTTGTTCGGTGAACAGCCCGTGCTCGATTGCCCGGCGTTCGTCAGCCGTAAAGCCTGCTCGATAGGCAGCGAGTTTGCTGCCAAGCGTCGGATCGGCCTGCCGTGTCCACATGGCGATCAACTCGGCGATCTTCCGAGCCTTGGCGAAGACGATGGTCTTCAGCCCTTTCCGGAGGCAGCGGAGCAGCAGGTCGGTCGCCTCGGTATACGGACTGTCGATCGGATTGATCAGGAGGAAGCGCTTGCCCAGTTGCGGGGCCCCATCGTCATCGATCAGTTCAAAGGTAAGACCGGTAAGTTGTTCCGACAGGTCGAGCGGATTGCTGATCGTCGCCGAGCAGGCGATGAACTGTGGCTGGGCCCCGTATGCGGCCGCCACCCGCCGCAGGCGCCGTAGGACATGGGCGATGTGCGAGCCAAACACCCCACGATAGGTGTGCAGTTCGTCGAGGACCACATAGCGGAGGTTGCGCCAGAACTCGCGCCACTGGGCGTGATAGGGCAACAGCGAGAGGTGGAGCATATCCGGGTTGCTGAGCAGAAGCTGTGGCGGATCCTCCCGGAGCTTCGCCCGCCTGGATGCAGGCGTGTCCCCGTCCACAATGGCGGCGCGGATATCCTGCCCCCAGGGAAGCAGGGTCTGTAACGTCTTCAGTTGATCCTGTTCCAGCGCTTTGATCGGGTATAGCAGGAGGGCGCGGGCCGAGTGATCGGTCAGGAGGTGTTCGAGGATCGGCAGGAGATAGGTTAAGCTCTTCCCGGATGCAGTGGAGGTGACGACAAGGGGATGCTTGCCGGCGCGAGCCGCCTCGATGGCAGCGCACTGATGCGTGTAGAGCTGATCGACCCCGATGTTCCGGAGCGTGTCGCCAAGCGGCCCTGGCAGGGGATCGGACAGCTCCGCATAGCTGGGCGATTTCGGTGGGATATGCCTGAGATGGACAGCCTGTCCGCGAGACGAGTACTCGCGGCAAAGCTCGTCAACGAACCCATCGACCTGTAGAATGGGTGAAGGCGAGGGCCATTGCCCAGCCGGACGTGCCTTCGCAGCTCGCATCGTCCTCAGGCGCCTTGGATCAAAGCCCTGGTGCCATCTGCTATTTCTCTTGGCCACATATACGCTACTCCTTTATCACGGCATGGGAAAGCGCGTCAAGGCCAAAACCCCTTTGAGCTTGACAAGGATGTTGATACTGTGTGATACGAGGTCATTCGCTAAAGGGTAATCTGCTCACTCCTTTGCCTTGTGTGATGGACCAGCGTCAGCGGTCGTGCCAGACGATCAGAAGGCCAAGCGTCTGGGTTTATTGTATATGGGGAGGGGATCGCGTCCAGCTAAAGGAGTTGCGCCAAAGGTAAGCTATGAAGATTCATGAGTTTCAAGCGAAAGCGATCCTTGCCGCCTACGGGGTGCCCGTTCCAAAGGGGGAGGTGGTCACAACGCCCGTCGAAGCGGGGCGTGCTGCCGAGCGACTCGGCGGCGCCGCTGTGCTGAAGGCCCAGATTCACGCAGGCGGCCGCGGCAAGGCTGGTGGGGTCGTGCTGGTATCTTCACCGCAGGAGGCAGAGGCTGCGGCGCAGCGGCTCATTGGCTCCTGCCTGATAACCCATCAAACTGGCCCTGAAGGGAGAGTGGTCAAAAGGATCCTGGTAGAGGAACAGGTGACCATCAGTCGCGAGCTCTACGTTGGAATTACCCTGGATCGCAGGGTGGCACAGCCCATGATCATGGCCAGTGGAACCGGCGGAGTGGAGATTGAAGAGTTGGCGGCGAATTATCCGGAGAAGATCATCAGAGTTGTCGTGGATCCAGCCACCCAGCTTCAGCCGTTCCACATCCGCCGGCTTGTCTTGGGGTTCGCGCTGCCGCAGCCGGTCCAGAGTGTAGCTGCTCGGCTCTTTTCGGCCCTGTACCGACTCTATCAGGAGAAAGATTGTTCATTGGCTGAGATCAATCCCCTGGTAGTCACTGCTGAGGGTCGCCTCTTGGCCCTGGATGCTAAACTAACTGTCGATGATAATGCCCTTTCTCGCCACCCTGATCTGGAGGCACTCCGCGATCTGGACGAAGAGTTACCTCTCGAGGTTGAGGCATCGAGGTTCGGACTCAACTACATCAAGCTAGACGGCACCGTGGGATGCATGGTCAACGGGGCCGGATTGGCCATGGCGACCATGGATCTTGTGAAGCTTATCGGTGGTGAGCCGGCCAACTTTCTGGACGTCGGCGGGGGCGCCAGCGCCGAACAGATCGAACACGCGTTCCGCATCCTGATCTCAGATCGGTCGGTCAACGTGGTGCTTATCAACATTTTCGGGGGGATCCTCAGGTGTGACCGGTTGGCGGAGGGTGTGATTCAGGCGGTTCGTTCCCTCCATGTGACATTACCGATCGTAGTTCGGATGGAAGGAACCAATGTGGACCAAGGTAAGCGCATGCTTGCTGAGTCCGGCCTGAATTTCATCACCGCCGACGGGATGCAGGAAGCCGCTGATAAGGCGGTGAAGGCCGCCCAATAGGGCGTTCAGGGTATAGGGTTCAGGGTGTAGGGTATAGGGGCATGAGCATTCTCGTAGATAAGACAACGCGCGTAGTGGTGCAAGGCATCACCGGAAAGGAAGGTAGCTTCCACACCCTGGCGTGCCGTGACTACGGTACCAGCGTGGTCGCAGGCGTCACCCCGGGTAAGGGAGGGGTCCGCCATGAGGGGATTCCGGTCTTTGACACCGTGCGCGAGGCCGTGGATAAGGAGGGTGCCAATACCGCCATGATCTTTGTCCCGGCCGCCTTCGCCGCCGATGCTATGTTGGAGGCGATCGATGCGACAGTCCCGCTAGTGGTGTGCATTACGGAGGGGATCCCGATCTTGGATATGGTGCGGGTGGCCCGTGTCCTTCGTGGGTCTGGTACTCGCTTGATTGGCCCGAACTGCCCGGGGATTATCTCTCCAGGTAAGGCCAAAGTTGGAATCATGCCCGGACACATCCACAAGCATGGTAAGATCGGTGTGATTTCAAGGAGCGGTACGCTGACCTATGAGGCGGTCAATCAGCTTACTCGTCTGGGCCTTGGCCAGTCCACCTGCATCGGAATCGGTGGGGATCCGATTATCGGCACTACCTTCGTCGATTGTCTGGCGCTGTTTGAAGACGATGTGGCGACCGAGGCAATTCTCATGATCGGTGAGATCGGGGGCACCGCTGAAGAGGATGCGGCAGTATTCGTTGAGCGTCACATGTCCAAACCAGTAATCGGGTACATCGCTGGGCTTACCGCCCCCGCCGAGCGACGCATGGGCCATGCGGGGGCGATCATCTCCGGCGGGAGAGGAACGGCAATAGAGAAAATCTCTGGCCTGCGGCGCGCTGGCATCGCCGTAGTGCAAAGCCCGGCGGAGATCGGAGCGGCGGTGAAGCAGGCGCTTAGCCATGCGCGCTGAGTTCACAGTTCAGAGTTCATCGTTCACAGTTCAGAGTTGGCAAATAAGAATCGGCACTGTATGCCTTGTGGCTGAACCTTGAACTATGAACCATGAACGATGAACTTCCAACTGCTGCTAGGGCTGTCTATGAACCATGAACGATGAACTTCTAACTGAACTTTCCTTCTTCACGGAGTAGAATAATGGAGCAAACCCTAGTAATTGTGAAACCGGATGCTGTGGCCAGGGGACTTATCGGTGAGGTAATCCGGCGATTTGAGGCGGAGGGGCTTGTGGTCTGTGGGCTGAAGATGGTGGGGCTGACGAAGAAAGAAGCTGAGGGATTCTATCAGGTGCATCAGCACCAACCATTCTTCGACAGCCTGACGCATTTCATGGCCTCCAGCCCTTGTGTAGTGATGGTTCTTGAGGGAGAAGAGGCAATACGGCGCGTTCGGACGCTCATGGGCGCCACTGATCCGCTCAAAGCCGATGAGGGGACGTTACGGCGAAGCTTTGCCACCAGCATTGAGAAGAATGTTGTGCATGGCTCCGACTCGGCGGCATCAGCGGCCCTTGAAATCCCGTACTTTTTCTGCCGATTGGGGATCTTTCCCGTAGTCGGGAGGAGGGAAATATCTTTAGCGTAAACCGGAATAGACGGCCGTTATTTCAGGAAATTCCTTGACTTGGACGTGCTCCACTTGTAAAATGCGATTGATTTTGACGGAGTGTTTGCAATGCTGGTAGAGCGATCACAGATCCCTCCAGAAGGGTTAGATCTTGAAGTTCATGAAGAACCCTGCTGGAGGGAGGTTGAAGGATTATGGCTTTCGCTCGCTCCGATAGAGGCATCACTTCATCTGGAGCGAAAGGGCAACGGCATCCTTGCGAGCGGAGCATTCACAACAACGGCAGTCGTGCTGTGCAGCCGATGCTCTGAGTCGGTTTCTGTTCCTGTTATTGACCAGTTCGCGATTCTGTTTACGGGAGTCAGTGAAGCCTCTCGCGCAGAGGAGAGCGAACTCAGCGCTGCCGAGATGGATGTTGATGTGATGCAAGACGATCGCCTCGATGTATCCCGGTTTTTACGCGATAATGTGTTGCTGAGCTTGCCGCTTCAGCCCCTTTGCATGGCTGAATGTCGTGGTCTTTGTCCCCATTGTGGGATCAACCTGAACGAGACCTCGTGCCAGTGCCAGGTTCAGGAAGGCGATCCAAGGCTTCTTCCCCTTCAACATTTACTCTAGCCTACTGAAGTCCAGGAGGATTAACGATGCCCCTTCCGAAACGTCGTCACAGCAATGCCCGGACACGAAAACGGCGGTCCCATCACGCCCTCTCCATGCCTGGTCTCGCTGAGTGCTCCAACTGCCATGAGCAGAAGCTTCCTCACCGCGTCTGTTCCGCCTGTGGCTATTATGGAGACCGGGAGATTGTGAAGCGGAAGGAGGCCTAGTCCTCACCGCTTCAGATTGATACGCAGGCATGGGAACCTGTATAGCGCTTGACGCAATGGGCGCCGATCGAGGCGTCAGCGTCACCGTTGAGGGCGCAGTTGCAGCCGCTCGTGATCTCAACCTCACCGTTGTGCTGGTCGGGAACGAAGATGAAATTCGTGAGAGGCTGAAGCAACACCGCACGAGCGGCCTTAGCATTGAGATCCGACACGCCCCAGAGACGGTCGGGATGCAAGAGTCCCCTTCTGCTGCCTTGCGAAAGAAGAAGCAGTCGTCCATACGGGTCGGCCTGGATCTCGTCAAGAGTGGCGAGGCCGACGGCTTTATCAGTGCTGGGAATACGGGCGCAGTGATGGCCACCGCACTGGTCACCTTGGGTCCGCTTCCTGGCGTTGAGCGTCCTGCCATCGCCATCATCGTTCCAACGTTAAAAGGTCGGTCGCTCGTGCTGGATGCCGGCGCCAATGCCGATTGTAAAGCGCGGCATCTCCTGCAGTTTGCTATTATGGGGGATGTCTATGCGCGTCAAATCATGGGGAAGCCATCACCTACCGTCGGCCTCCTGAGCATCGGGGAGGAGGAGAGTAAGGGGAACGAGCTGACTCGAGAGGCCTTCAGGGGGCTCGAAGAGGAGCCGTCTCTTAACTTCATCGGGAACGTCGAGGGCCGTGAGGTTCTCATGGGGACAGCCGATGTCATCGTCTGCGATGGCTTCACCGGCAACATTGCTTTGAAGATCATTGAGGGGGCCGCAGAGTTTTTTACGCTCTCGCTCAAAGAGGAACTGGGAAAGGGGTTGGCGGGAATGGCCGGCGCCTTATTGGCTCGAGGCGCATTTAAGCGCTTCAAGAAGCTGGTTGACTACTCGGAGTACGGCGGCGCGCCGCTGCTAGGGGTCCGAGGGGTCATTATCATCTGCCACGGCCGCTCGACCGCTAAGGCCATTGCGAATGCAATCCGGGCGGCCGCCGAATGCGTCGAGAATAGGGTGATCGAGCATATCATCGAAGGGATCGCCGTTAGTTAGTAGCGAGAGGGCGCATGTAATGTACGGCAGCAGGATCGCTGGCACAGGGGCCTCGGTTCCGGATCGGGTGCTGACCAATGCTGATTTGGAGCAGATGGTCAGCACCACCGATGAGTGGATTGTCACCAGAACCGGGATCTCGGAGCGGCGAATCGCCTCCGACGATCAGGCAACCTCGGATCTGGCTGAGAGGGCGGCCATACGCGCCCTGGAGTCCGCTTCCGTTGATCCTAATGATCTGGACCTGATCCTTGTAAATACGGTGACCCCCGACATGTTTTTCCCCTCTACCGCGTGCGTACTGCAGGAGCGACTTGGCGCGTCGCGCGCGGCGGCTTTCGATCTAATGGCTGCGTGCTCCGGCTTTATTTACGGCCTTTCTGTCGCCGATGCCTATATGCGGGCCGGCCTCATGCGAAATATCCTGGTGATAGGGGCGGACACCCTCTCTAAGGTAGTTGACTGGAGCGACCGAGGCACCTGTATTCTCTTTGGTGATGGAGCGGGAGCGGTAATTGTCCAGCGCACAACTGCTGATTCCAGCATCCTCTCCACGCATCTGTATTCCGACGGATCAAAGGCGAAGCAGTTATTTATTCCGGGGGGTGGTTCCCGCCAGCCTGCCTCGCAAAAGGTCATTGACGAGAAGCTGGTCACGATCCGGATGCCCAATGGAAACGAGGTGTTCAAGACGGCCGTAAGGTCTATGGAAGATGCCGCCATAGCCGCGCTGAAGGCCAATGGGGTAGAGGTCTCTGATATTGACCTCTTTATTTCCCACCAGGCTAACGCCCGAATCATCTATGCGGTAGCCGAGCGATTGGATCTTCCTCGAGATCGGATCTTCATGAATATTGACCGGTATGGGAATACGTCTGCCGCCTCTATCCCTATTGCCATAGACGAAGCCGTCCGGGCAAGGCGGCTCAAGCGTGGTGATTTGTTGCTGCTGACGGCCTTCGGGGGCGGGGTCACCTGGGGATCGGCGCTCATCCGATGGTAAGTATGTACGCTCGTCGCTGATGGGTGCGATCGCGCTCGTTTTTCCTGGTCAAGGTTCTCAGCGAGTTGGCATGGGGCGGGATTTCTGGACGCAGGTCCATGAATCCCGTCGGCTTTTCGAGAAGGGGAGTGAGTCTCTGGGGATTGACCTGGCTCGCCTCTGCTTCGAAGGGCCCGATGAGTTGCTCACCCTCACCGCAAATGCACAGCCGGCCATCATGACGGTCAGTATGGCCGCCTTTGCCGCGTTGCAGCGTGAAGGGATAAGGCATGACTTTGTGGCCGGCCATTCGCTCGGTGAATATTCGGCGCTCGTGGCAGCCGGGAGCCTCACATTCGAAGATGCGATTCGCATTGTGAGAAAAAGAGGCGAGTTCATGCAGGAGGCGGTGATCCCTGGCGCCGGTACGATGGCAGCCGTTTTGGGCCTCGACAAGGAGAGCGTCTATGCGGTGTGTGCGGAGGCCGCTCGCTTCGGGATTGTTGAGATCGCCAATCTCAATTGCCCCGGTCAGGTGGTGATTGCCGGGGAGACGGCGGCGGTCGACCGAGCCATCGAGTTGGCCAAGGAACGGGGCGCTAAGCGGGCCGTGCGCTTACAGGTGAGCGCGCCCTTTCATTGCTCGTTGATGGGGCCGGCGGGTGAGAGGTTGGCCGGTGCGCTCCGTGCGATTCCAATTGCCGATCCATTGGTCCCGTTGGTCAACAATGTTGACGCCGAGCTCCTGACGAACAAGGAAGCGATTGCCGGAAGTCTCGTCCGCCAAGTCACACGTCCAGTGCGGTGGGAGGATGTGGTGCGGAGGCTGGTGAAAGAAGGCGTCACCTGCTTTCTGGAACTTGGCCCGGGAAAGGTACTCACCGGACTGATCAAGCGGATTGCCCCGGAGGCTACCGCGCTCTACGCGGAAGATCTGGGTTCGTTGCGGGTTGCGGTGAATCAGGTGAAGGCACTTCTCTGAGAGTGATGGGAGCAACGACTGGACTTGAAGGGAAGGTGGCTGTCGTCACCGGTGGCTCGCGGGGGATTGGGCGGGCAATCGCCCTGAGGCTCTCGGCTGAGGGTGCGAGGGTGGCCATCTGCGGGAGAAACCTGGCGGCGGCTGAGGAGGTGGTTGCCGAGATCGAGGCGGCGGGGGCGGTAGGGATGGCAGTTGCCGCGGACGTGTCGCGTGAGTCAGAAGCTGAGGCGCTGATCCAGGCCGGCATCACGCGTTTTGGTCGTCTTGATATTCTGGTCAATAACGCCGGTATTACCAAGGATGGGCTCCTGGTTCGGATGAAGGAGGAGGACTGGGACACGGTCCTGGACGTCAACCTGAAGGGGGCATTCTTCATGACCCGAGCGGCACTTCGACCAATGCTCAGGGCGCGGGGCGGTCGAATCGTGAATATCAGCTCGGTCGCAGGGACGATGGGGATTCCTGGACAGGCCAACTATTCCGCAGCGAAGGCGGGTCTGATCGGTTTCACCAAGGCTGTCGCCAAGGAGGTTGCCTCCAGGGCGATCACGGTGAATGCGGTGGCGCCTGGATTTATCGAAACAGAGATGACTGCGGTCCTGTCTGAGGATCGTAAGAGGATCTACCTCAGCCAGATCCCCATGGGTCGATTCGGGGATCCGACGGAGGTGGCTGCCCTGGTCTCGTTCCTGGTATCAGAAGCGGCGAGCTATATTACCGGTCAGGTGATTACGATCGATGGCGGGTTGCGAACGTAAGAGGCGAGCGTAATCCATAGAGACGGCACCAACCTGCCTGGCGGCAGACAGGGGCCGTAGAGAGGGGATTGATGGCTGAAGCAATGGAGATCGAGGAGAGAGTCAAGAAGATCATCGTAGACCAATTGGGAGTCAATGCGACAGAGGTGACATCGGAGGCTTCTTTCGTCGAAGATCTGGGCGCCGATTCGCTTGACACGGTGGAGCTGGTGATGGCCTTGGAAGAGGAGTTTGGCATTCAGATTCCTGACGAGGAGGCCGAGAAGATCGTGACCGTGAAAGACGCTATCGCGCATATCAAGTCGCATCCTGCATAACAGGCCGGGCCAGCTTCCATAAGCCACGCGTAGGCGATGGGGATATGAAACTATGAGGCGAGTAGTCGCGACAGGCCTGGGCGTGGTGGCGCCCAACGGCATCGGCATTGAAACCTTCTGGGAGAACCTGGTGAATGGGGTCTCAGGTATCGACCGCATCACCCGGTTCGACGCCGGTCGGCATGATACGAAGATCGCCGCAGAGGTCAAGGGGTTTGACCCGCTTCTCTATATGGAGAAGAAAGAAGTCAAAAAGATGGACCGGTTTATCCAGTATGCCTTGGCCGGCGCCATTATGGCGGTCGATGACGCCCAGCTCACCGTAAAGGATGTTGAACGAAGTCGTATCGGTGTCCTCATCGGCACCGGCATGGGAGGAATTCCCGCTCTGGAGGAAACACACAAGACACTGCTGGAAAAAGGGCCTGACCGAATCAGTCCGTTCTTCATCCCCTCGATCATCACGAACCTGGCCTCCGGCCATATCGCTATTCGCTTCGGACTCCGCGGACCTAATTCATGCGTCTCTACGGCGTGCGCGAGCGGGAATCATGCGATTGGCGAGTCGTTCGAACTCATCAGGCGAGGGTTGGCTGATGTGATGTTTGCCGGTGGAACCGAGGCCGTCATCTCTCCGCTGACGATTGGAGGTTTTGGCGCCATGAAGGCCCTGTCCACTAGAAATGACGCGCCACAGCGCGCCAGCCGACCGTTCGATAAGGGACGCGATGGCTTCGTGATGGGGGAGGGCGCGGGCGTCCTGATTCTCGAGGATCTGGACCATGCACTACAGCGCGGCGCAAAGATCTATGCCGAGTTGAAAGGTTACGGGATGTCGGCTGACGCCTATCACATGACTGCGCCAGAGCCGGAAGGGGCCGGCGCGATGGCCTCGATGATGCTCGCGCTGGAGGCTGCTGGGCTTCAGCCGGAGCAGGTCGATTACATCAATGCCCACGGAACATCGACGCAAGCGGGCGATGCCTCCGAGACCAGGGCGATCAAGAAGGTGTTTGGGGATCACGCCTATCGCCTGGCGGTAAGCTCCATCAAATCGATGACCGGACATCTCCTGGGAGCCGCAGGGGGCGTCGAATCAGTGGCCACTGTGCTGACCCTCCACCACGGCGTGATCCCGCCTACCATCAACTATGATGAGCCGGATCCTGAGTGCGATCTTGATTATGTCCCGAACAAGGCGCGCCAGACCAAGGTGCGGGTCGCCCTCAACAACTCGTTCGGGTTTGGCGGGACCAATGCTACTCTGGTGTTCAAGCGGTACGAATAAAGCTATCAGCGGTCAGCAACAAACCTTCAGCGATTTTCCTGGCTGTCTGCCGCTGATGGTTGAATCCACTGGAGGTTCACATTCCCCGCGGCTTGCCGCGAGTTCGTCATACCGGCGGAAGCCGGTATCCAGAGGGCCCGACTGGATTCCCCCGTATCCAGTACGGGGCAGGCGTGTCAAGCACGGAATGACGGGCCAGGACAGAAGACGATACCCCGCAGCTTGCTGCGGGGTAGTTCACTGCCGGTTTTTAGCTCAGCGGAGCAGGGGACTTATCTTTCGCAAGAGCGGAAAGCTTGTCCAGGACACCGTTGACAAAAGCGCTGGAGTCCTTCCCGCCAAACGCCTTCGCCAGCTCAATCGCCTCGTCTATTACGACCTTCCATGGTGTATTCCCGTAAAAGAGCAGCTCAAACGCGGCTAATCGAAGGATGCAGAGATCCACAAGGGCCAGCCGCGAGAGGATCCAGTGCTCGACGTGCGAGGAGAGCAGATCATCAATCGGCTTCCGATTGTGGAGCGTTCCCCGGACGAGCTCATCAGCCAACGACTGGGTCTCTGATTTGATAGGGTGCTCCACCCAGAAGGCCTGATACTGCTCCTCAAAAGCCTCTAGCGGGTGAAATTCAAGTTGATACAGGAGTGAGAGCGCAAGCTCCCTGGCTCGGTGTCGCTTATCCATTGCCCATGTGAGGGGTATAACCCTCTCGCTTGTACACTATGTGAGGTAACTACTCAGGTGTTTAGACTGAAGGCTGAAGGCTCTAAATTATCTCGCAAGACACGAATCAAGCCATTCAAGATCTTTTCGGTTTCTACGACCTTTAGTTCAACCCGATAAACCACCATTGCTACTTCATCAGCCACCTCAAATGCCCGAAGTGTTGTGTGATCACGCATGATGTACCCCTAAAAGCCTTCAGCCTTCAGCCTATCTACCTGAGTAGTTACTATGTGAGTTGAGCGAAGAGACTGGCCATTTCAATAGCCGAAAGCGCAGCGTCGAATCCCTTGTTGCCGCCCTTCGTCCCGGCCCGTTCGATCGCCTCCTCAAGCGTGTTTGCGGTGATGACGCCAAAGATAACGGGCACACCAGTGTCGAGACTGGTCGCGGCGATCCCCTTTGCTGCCTCTCCTGCGACGTAATCGAAGTGGGCGGTAGCGCCTCGGATGACCGCACCAAGCGCGATAATGGCGTCGTAGCGGTTCGAGGCGGCCAAGCGCTTTGCCGCGTACGGCAGCTCAAAGGCGCCGGGGACCCTCACTAGATGTAGGTCGCCATCCTCCGCACCGTGGCGGAACAGACAGTCAAACGCCCCTTCCAGTAGCCGTTTGGTGATCAACTCATTCATACGAGTTACCACTAGGGCGAATCGAAACCCTTTGGCAAGGTATATTCCTTCGGTCGTTTTCAACGCACACCTCCGCGCTAGTGTAGTGCATCCAACGCTTCTTTCCACATTCCGTTCGCCCTGAGCTTGTCGAAGGGTGAAGTATTTCAATGGGTTGCGTTCATGGGTTCGACAAGCCTGTCCTGAGCCCAGCCGAAGGGCTCACCACGAACGGATTATAAAGGTATTTGTGAGGCGCTACACTAGAAAGAAACCCTTTTGTATTAGCGTTCAGTGCGTAGCTGACATCTGAACGCTGATTTTCCCTACAACGTTTCGAGCAGGTGGCCCAGCTTCTCCTGTTTGGCTTGCAGATACGCACGATTCTCGGCCGTTGGGTGAATCTCGATGGGAATCCGCTGCACCACATGCAGACCGTACGCCTCGAGCCCGACGATCTTACGTGGATTGTTGGTCAGCAGCCGGATATTACACAATCCAAGGTCAGACAGGATCTGGGCGCCGATCCCATACTCTCTGAGATCAGGCTTGAACCCCAGCCGCACATTGGCCTCCACCGTGTCCAGGCCAGCGTCCTGCAGCTCATAGGCCCGAAGCTTGTTCGCCAAGCCAATGCCCCTGCCTTCTTGTCGAATATACAGAAAGACCCCCTTTCCCTCGTTGGCAATCAACTCGAGCGACTTGTCCACCTGCGGGCCGCAATCACACCGAAGAGAACCGAAGACGTCGCCGGTGAGGCACTCGGAATGGACTCGAACCAGCGTCTCTTCGACGGCGTTGATCTCTCCCATGACCAAGGCCAGATGGTCTTTCTTCTCGACCTGGCTGTGATACAGGATCGCAGTGAATCGGCCGTATGGGGTCGGCAAGGTGGTCGTGGCAACACGACTGACGAATCTTTCTCGCTTCAATCGAAATTCGATCAGGCTTTTGACGGTAATCAGCTTCAAATCGTGCGTGCGAGCAAAACGATGTAGTTCTGGCGTCCGGGCCATCGTCCCGTCGTCATGCATGATCTCGCAGATCACCCCGGCAGGGTACAGGCCGGCCAATCTGGCAAGGTCAATAGCGGCCTCGGAATGTCCTGCCCTGGTTAGCACCCCACCGTCTCGTCCGCGGAGCGGAAAGGTGTGCCCTGGGCTGGTTAAATCGTCGGCTGTTGTCTTGGGATCGATGATAGTGTGGATGGTGATCGCCCGATCGGAGGCCGAGATTCCGGTCGTCACCTTGTGCCTGGCATCGACGGAAACAGAGAAGGCGGTCTCGTGTGGGGAGGTGTTGTCCGTGACCATCGGGGGGATGCGGAGTTCATCCAATCGTTCGCCGATGACGGGCATACAGATCAATCCCCGCCCCTGCGTCGCCATGAAGTTGATCGCCTCCGGCGTCACCTTCTCGGCGGCCATCGTGAGGTCGCCCTCGTTCTCCCGACCGTCGTCGTCGACGACGATTACCATCCGGCCGTCGCGCAGGTCCCTGATCGCTTCTTCGATGGTGTGAAAATGGATCGTTTTCTCCATGGCTACTCCGTACACTCGACTCAAGCGAACCCCAGATCCCGGAGTCGCGATTCGGTGAGCGCTGCCTTACTCGTGTTGGGTTCGAGTCCCTCAAGATATCGGACGACGTATTTGCCAAGCAGGTCCGCTTCCAGGTTGACGCGCCGTCCAACCTGCTTCCTCTTCAGCGTGGTATCGTGGTAGGTGTGCGGAATGATGGCCACCCCAAAGGAGCGGTCATTCAGGCCGGCCACCGTCAAGCTGATGCCATCCACCGCGACGGATCCCTTTTCCACAAGCAGAGGCCGCAGTAGTTCAGGGTAGGCGATCGAGAACCACCACATCCCCCCGGTCTCCCGAATCTCGCGGATGGTTCCGACCCCGTCGATGTGGCCGGTGACGAAGTGGCCTCCGAGTCGATCCGTCGGCCGGCAGGGCCGTTCCAGGTTCACGGGATCGCCGGCCTGGAGCTCTCCCAGGGTTGTACGTGTGAGGGTCTCCCCAGACAGATCGGCCTCGAACAGGGCATGTGCCGTCATCGTGACCGTGAGGCAGCTTCCATCGACCGCGATGCTGTCCCCGATGACGAGGGAAGAGGTGGTCTGTTGCCCTTTGATGGCAAGCTTTGCGATAACGCCTTCCCGGCGTACCCTCTGGACTTGACCCACCTCTTCGATCAGCCCGGTAAACATCCGGTTTGCCTAGCAGGTCCCTTCACGCCTCGAGCGGTATCCTTCAATCAGCAGGTCCTCCCCCAGTTGTTCGATGTGCAAGCGGACCAGCCGGAGGGCCTGCCCGATCTCTTCAACACCTACTCCCCCAAAAAGACTTGGAGCGGTCTTTCCCCCCACCAGCAGGGGGGCCACGAATAGTAGGAACTTGTCGACGATCCCCTCTTCAACGGCGGAGGTGAAGATGCCCTCTCCGCCCTCGATCATCACGCTCGCGACCTCGCGCTCGCCGAGGCGCTTCAGGAGGTGTTCAAGACTGACGCGTCCACGGGAGCCGCCTGCTTCGAGCACCGTCAGCCCACGGCGCAGCAGAGTCTCGATCCGCTCAGCGGGCGCATCGGCGGCCACGGCAACCCAGGTTCGTGAGGCGGCTCCAGCCTGAAAGACCTGGCTCTCCAGTGGGAGCGGACCGAGCCCATCCACGATGATACGGATCGGATCGCGTCCGCCTTCTGGAAGCCTGGTTGTGAGCCTGGGATCATCGCGCCGGATCGTACCGATCCCGGCGATGACCGCGTCCACCTGATCCCGCAGCTCGTGCACATGCTCGCGCGATTGTTCCCCGGATATCCACCGAGCGTCTCCGGTTCGAGTGGCAATCTTACCATCAAGGCTGACTGCTGCCTTGAGGATGACAAACGGGAGACGGCATGTAATGAATTTTGTAAAGGCTTCGTTGAGGCTCGCCGCCTCTTCGGACAACAGCCCCCGCTCGACTATAATCCCTGCCTCGCGTAGCGTCTGCACGCCTCTGCCGGAGACGAGCGGATTGGGATCAAGGGTTGGAACGACGACCCGACGAATGCCGGCCTGAATGATCCGATCGGTGCATGGTGGGGTCCGACCGTGATGGCAGCACGGCTCAAGAGTGACAAAGAGATCGGCGCCGCTCGCCGCCCCAGCCGCATTCTCCAGCGCCACTACCTCCGCATGCGGCTCACCGGCTCGCGCATGGTACCCCTCGGAAACGATGCTGCCGCCCCGCACCACCACCGCACCCACCATTGGATTGGGGCTTGTGCGTCCGCGCCCCTTTGCCGCAAGAACCAGCGCATGCCGCATGAACAGTTCATCGTCAGGGCTGAACATCTCGCCTCAATAAGGGAAAGCGGACTTTCTGAGGAAATACGCAGGGTTACCCTAGCACTGGGTCAAGGGGGTGTCAAGCTGAAAACGGTCGGATGGTAACCATCCGTGAGAAGGGGAAAATCATTAAATAAAATGTGGTATTTTTTATCAAATCCCCCTTAATCCCCCTTTGAAAAAGGGGGAAACGGTTAGTCCCCCTCTTTGGAAAAGAGGGGTTAGGTGAGATTTTCCACCCGTAACTGAATGGCTACGCCGGATGGGGTGCTAGGATCGTGCGAACAGGGCGTCCGTGAAGGCCTCTGGCACGAACGGCTGAATGTGTTCTCCTCCCCGCCCTCTACACTCATTTAAAGGAGGGCAGGTGTCTCACTTATATTGACACAGAGGGCAATGTGCGATGTCCAGGCCGCGATCAAGTCACTTGTGTTGTAGAGACTCGGCGACCAACCTTAGGACGGCTCTTCTGGCTTTAGTGTGGGTAACTGACCCCACCTGCGCTACGCGGCGGCACAGTACGTGGTCTTCAGAAGAGCATCATGGGAACCGGAAGGTCTTATACGACGGTGAGACCCAGAGCCGGAAAGTCCTCGTCGAACGACAAGCAGGGGATTGACGCCAGACGCTCTTTCACAACTACCGCCGAGATGGCGTCACACAATGAAATCTTTCGGTCTCGGCTGACTCGGCTGAACAGGATCAGGGCCTTCCTCCGTTCAGCGTCATCCATGTAGACGAGGTTCAAAGTCGGCAAGACTCTCCGCAAGAAGGTCTGCGCTCCAAAGTAGCTGTATCTGTACCGCAACAGTGTGACGGTCTCGACCACGATCTCCCAGGTTGTCACGACCCCGATTTCCTGCTCCTGGATGCTGCGAGCAAGGTCGCGCGCACGGCCATGATCTCGATCACGCCGGTCCAGGGCCGCATAGAAGAAGGAGGTATCAGCGAAGACCGTGCGTGTCCCCTCCGGAATGCTCATTTCCCCTTGCGGCGATACAGATAGACATCATGGCGTCTGGCAACGGAATGTCGCTTGGCTTCGGTGACATCGGGTGGGCCGATCTCCTCGGCTGCTCGCAGGAGGGTTTCCCCAGTCCGAAGGCATCGCCCTCTCGCTCTTGGAGCAGTGAGTTCACCGAAAACGATATCGTTCACCGTGATCTCATAGACGGTCTGTGGGTTCTCCTGCAATGCCTTTAGCAGCCCGGATAACTGCTTCCTCGCCTCGCTGATTGGAATCTTCGCAGTCATACCTTTTCCTCCACACTGAAGTACAAGTTGTAACAGATTGTAATAAGATGATCGACGTGGTGTCAAGAGAATCAGGAGTGTGGCCTGGGAAACGGAATGGATAGGCTGCTAGGATCGTGCGAACAGGGCGTCCGTGAAGGCCTCTGGCACAAACGGCTGCAGGTCGTCAACACCCTCGCCCAGACCGACGAAGGTAATCGGGAGTTTTAACTGATCGGCGATAGCGACTACGACGCCCCCCCTTGCGGTGCCGTCCAGCTTGGTCAAGATCAGACCCGTCAGTCCCACAGCCTCGTGAAATGCCCTCGCCTGGACCAGTGCGTTCAGGCCGGACGTGGCATCGAGAACCATGATCCGTTCGTGAGGCGCGTCAGGCATCTGCCGGGAAACCACTCGCTGGATCTTCTTCAGTTCCTCCATCAGGTTCCGTTTGGTGTGCAAGCGGCCTGCAGTATCGATGAGCAGGTGGCTTGCGCCGCGTGAGCACGCGGCCTGCACGGCATCGAATACGACGGCAGAGGGATCGGCCCCGGCCTGGTGGCTTATCACATCGGCGCCCACGCGCCGGCCCCACAGTTGAAGCTGCTCGATGGCCGCCGCCCGAAAGGTGTCGGCTCCGGCTAACACTACGAGCCCGCCGTTGCTCATGAGGCGGTTCGCGAGCTTCCCGATGGTGGTGGTCTTGCCGGAACCGTTAATTCCGAGAAAGAGCAAAACCTGCGGCCGAGTCTGATGGTCTATGGATAAAGGGAGCGGGGCGGTCCCGTTCAGGATAGCGAGGATACCTTGCTTGAGGGCGGCCTCTACCTGATCCAGATTACTGAGATCACGACGGCCAAGACGCTCCTGAAGAGGCCCCATGAGTTGTTGTGCCAGCGCCGGACCGAAATCGGCGGCGATCAGGAGCTCTTCGAGCGTCTCCAGATGAGCGGCAGTTGGGACATTACCGCCAAATAGCCGTTCAATCTGCCCCACCAGTCCCTGGCGGGTTCGAGCGAGGCCGGCCACGAATCGTCCGAAAAGGCCTTTCCGCGCAGTGTCGTTCATGAACATGCAGACCTACCTGTCAATCCCCATGTCAGGCGGCTCGGCCCATGCGAAGAGAGAGGAGCTTCGAGACGCCATGCTCCTCCATGGTGACCCCGTACAGGAGGTCGGCGGCCGCCATCGTCCGCTTGTTGTGAGTGATGAGGAGGAACTGGGCGCTTGCTGCCATTTCCTTCAAAAGGGAGGCGAAGCGCTCGGCATTTGCGTCGTCGAGGGGGGCATCAACCTCGTCCAGTAGGCAGAATGGGCTGGGACGGGTGTGAAACAGCGCCAGAAGAAGCGCCAGCGCGGCCAGCGCCTTCTCGCCCCCAGAAAACAGATTGAGGGTGGCGCGCTTTCCGGGGATCCGAACCACCATCTCCACACCTGGCTCCTCCTCGTCCCCGGGCTCGGGTTCGGCCAAGCTGAGAGATGCCTGGCCTCCAGGGATGAGGCAATTCCAAAGTCGATCCAAATGGCCGGCTACGGTGTTGAGGGTCTCGTTGAACCGCTGCTGAATCGTATGGTTGATCTCCGAAATGGCTGTCCGGAGAGAGTGAGCTGACGATGAGAGGTCTTCGACCTGAGCGGAGAGGAAGCGGTGACGCTCGGCCAGCTCCTGATATTCCTCCAGGGCAGCCATATTGACCGCGCCAAGCTCCGCGATCTTGGTCGTCAGATTGTCAAGTTCATTGTTGGCCGCTTCAACCTCGAGTCCGCTGCTGGAGAGTCGCAGGGCAATGGCCTCCACCTCTTGAGGTCCTTCTGTCCTCAGCGCCTCCTCAAGGAGCGAGATGGTGTTTCGCAGTTCGGCGAGCCGGATCGCCGCATCGCTCCAGGCCTGTTGCTTTTCTGCCAGCGACTGCTTGAGCCCTCGAAGGCGATCGTCAATGGACTGGCGCCTCTCACTCAGCTCCCGGCGTGCCTCGTCCTGTGTGACGACGAGCCGATGCGCCACTTGCTCCTCTTCAACCAGGGAAGTAAGCCGCTTCTGAAGCTGTATCACGGCGGCTTCCATCTTCGTCTCCCGAAGCTGTTGCTCGGCAAGCTCGCCTTCAAGCGACTCCATCTCGCCCCTCACCTGGGCTAGCTCTTCGACAGCCCTGGTAAGGCCGTGAGTCAGGATCTCCCGCCGGCCTAGCAGCGCCGTGAGCTGGACGCGGGATTCTCCCACCTCCCGGATGAGGCCGTCCCGTTCCTGCTGCCTGACGACTGCCTCGGCCTCGAGCTTCACGGTCTCGATCTGAGCAGCCTGGTCTCGTCCCTCGAGCTCCAAGAGAGAGTTCTCGATCGTGCGGATCTCCTCGGCGAGCACGCGAAGGTCCTCTTCATGACTCCCGGTTTCATACGTCAGCACCTCGATCTGCTGCAAGAGGCGTCGCCGTTCCCCGCTCGTATGGGAACACGTAGCCTCCGCCTTGAGGCGCTCAATCTCCAATTCGTGGAGGCGCTGGTTCAGCAACTCCAACGATTCCGCAAAATGGGCCGAGCGGCGACATGACGCCTCCCATGAGGCTTCGACAGCCTGAAGGCTGTCGTACAGCTCTCGGACGCGACCCTGAAGCCGGGCGATTTCCCGCCGTCGCGAGAGGATACCGGGACCTCCTCCCGGGCCACCGGCGATGATTCCCCGACTGGTGACGAGTTCGCCGATGAGTGTTGCTATCGCGAACGGGGCGGGGAGGGAGGTGCTGAGAGCAAGCGCATCGGACAACTCTCTGACGATGACCCCGTCGGCGAGAAGGGCTTCCACCATCGGCCGATCGCCTTCGGCGCAGCGGATCAGATCAAGCGCAAGCCCCTCGACCGAGGCGCCTGAGGAAGGAAGGATCTCAGACAGCCGAGCCGCCGGCGTTCCGTCCTGAGAGCTGAGAGCTAAAGGCTGAAGGCTAAAGGCTGAAGGCTGAAGCAGGAAAGTGGCGCGACCCTGTCCTCGCTCGGTGAGCAACTGTATAGCCTCTTGGACGTCTTCCGCCCGTTGCATCGCCAGACCCTGCAAGGCATCGCCAAGAAGCGCTTCAATGGCGCGCTCGTAGCGATCAGGTACCTCAAGCAACTCGGCTAGTGAGTCCCGCAACCCGTGGAGCCTCGCCTCACCTTTGGCCTTTTGCTGGAGCAGGTACCGGTGGCCGTCGGCGTACCCCTCGAAGCTCTGACTGAGCTCGATGAGTGAAGCCAAGCGGCTGCGGAGCTTAGCCGACTCCTCCCGGAGCGCCTCTAGCATTGGCTTGCTGGCCTCCCGCGCGGTTTCCTCCTCCGCCGTTTGTTGTGTCAGCTCCTTCCGTTCTGCCTGCAGGAGGGTCAGTTGTTCGACCGCCTGATCGAGGACTGCGCGCTGTGCCTCCTCCAAGGGGACGAGATCGCGATCCTGCTGCTCGATCCGAGCCGTGCGCAGGGCAGCCAAATCACGCTGTGTACTGTAGAGACGTTCTCGCTCGCGCAGGCTGGCCAGGTGATGGCGACGGTCTGCCAGGGCTGCCACGTCCTGGACGAGACGCCGTCGCTTAGCGTCGAGCGCTTGCGCCGCTGCCGCGATCGTCTCCTCCAGCGCATGCAGTTCCGAAGAGTTGAGATCGAGCTGCGTGCGGCTGGCATGAAGCTCGCCGGACAGGAGCTGTTCCTGTTCTCTGGCTTCAGTCTCCTGCTGCGCCAAGGCTACCTGTCGACTCTCCAGGTGTGCCGAGCGGTCCCGCCGCTCCTTTTTCCGAAGGGCTGATTCATCCAGCATCTGTCGCAAATGGTTGAGCTCGGCCTCATCGCGAGACAGATGGCTCCTCAGTTCGTGGAGCCGCTCCTGCGAGACAGCTCTCGCCTGTTCCTGCTCCAACTCGCGGATTCGTATGGCCTCCTGTTCAGCCTCTACGGTAACGACTGCGGCCTGCACCGAGTCCACCTCGCCTTGCGCTGCCAGGGTGCAGTCCTGATGCAGCGTAAGCTGTTGCCGCAACTGCTGTAGCTCGGAGAACTTGAGAAAGCCCTTGAGCTCAAGCGCCCGATCCTGGTAGGTGCGATAGCGCTCCGCCTTGCTCGCCTGCCGTTTGAGGGAGTTCTTTTGCCGCTCCACCTCTTGGATGACGTCGCTCACCCGGAGCAGGTTGTGCTCCGCCGCCTCCAGCTTGGAGAGAGCAGACCTCTTCCGGACCTTGTAGGTCATGATGCCGGCAGCCTCCTCGATGAGGAGCCGACGCTCGGAGGGCTTGGCGCTGACAATATTACCGATGCTGCCTTGTTCGATCAGGGCATAAGGCTCACACCCGAACCCGGTATCCAAGAACAGATCGGTGATATCGCGCAGCCGGCACGGAACGTGATTTAGGAGGTACTCACTCTCACCGGAGCGGTACAATCGTCGAGTGACCGTCACTTCATGAAATTCAGTCGGAATGTTCCCATAGTTATCAGTGAAGATCAGAGAAACCTCCGCCATGCCAAGGGGCTTCCGGACGCTGTTCCCGGCGAAGATCAAGTCGTCCATTCGATCCCCGCGCAGCAGCTTCGCGCGCTGCTCGCCGAGAGCCCACCGAATCGCGTCGGAGAGGTTGCTCTTGCCGCAGCCGTTCGGGCCGACAATGGCGGTGACGCCAGGCTCGAAGGCTACCTCGACCTTTTCAGCGAACGATTTGAAGCCGAAAGCCGTTAATCGCAGAAGCCGCATCGCCTAAGTGGTCCGTTTCACAATTACGGTCACGTATCCGTTCGTGGTGAGCTTGTCGAACCATGAACGGGGAGGCCACCCTTCGACTGGCTCAGGGTGAACGGATTCGTGGACATAGTTATGAAATACCGTACTCAACTGATCGCCGGTAGCTAATAGCGCCGCCGTACCGTGATTCATGGTGAGACCTCCAAGCACTGATTTCAGAAGCGACCCGATGTTGCCACACAGTACCAACCTCGCTCCCCATTTGTCAAGAGCAAATACAAGTGTCAGTGGTTAACTTATACTTGGCTACTAGATGTTGTGGAAAGTAAGTCAGGCAGTGATTTGAGTGCAGCTCGAGCAGCCTCCTGTTCGGCCTCCTGCCTACTTCGTCCCTTTCCCTTCGCAATCGGTGACCGCTCGACTACCACCTCGACCTCGAACGTCGGGGCGTGAGGAGGTCCGGATCGACAGACGAGACGATAACGTGGGGTCGCGCGAAGGAGCGATTGAGCGAGCTGTTGCAAGGCGGTTTTCGGATCGTGGTCCAACGCTTCCCCACTGAGGGCCTTGACGCACGCCTCACGCGCCAGGCTGTGGATTGCCTCTGCGCCACCGTCCAGGTAGATGGCCCCTAATACTGCCTCGAAGGTACTTGAGAGGACTCTAGCTTTTTGCCTGCCCCCCGTTAACTCCTCTCCCTTGCTCAGTAAGAGCAGTGGGGCAAGGCCGTGGGACTGCGCCATTTCGGCCAGCGCAGCGCCGCTCACGAGGCTCGCGCGACGCATGGTGAGTTCGCCCTCCGAGGCGGTCGGAAGCAGGGAGACGAGAACGTCGCTCACATAGAGGCTCCAGACCGCATCTCCCAGGAACTCGAGCCGCTGGTAGCGAAGACGCACATCCGCCTGCGAGGAATCGGTGGAGGAGGGGTGGGTCAGGGCAGCTTCCAGGAGCGTCAGATCTCGGAATCGATGGCCGCAGACGGAGGTAGGAAGGGGTTGCGAGGTCGCCAGTGAGGATTTCATCATAGGCTACGGATAGCATACTTGCACTGTCACGTCAATACAGCTTTCTGCACATCCGGGAACCCACAATGTCATACCATGAGCCCAAAAAAGAGGTAAGTGGGGCTGTAGATCTAGGTCATGAAAAACAGGAGCCGTTTCAGAAAAAAAGGTCCTTCCGGAATGAGCGTAGGTACGAGAGATTTCACTCTCCCCTCCAGAGGAGAGAGCCGTTCCGGTGCTCCTCCCCCTTGAAGGGGGAGGATTCAGGTGGGGGTGAACGGAGGCTTTCGGAGTGTCACCCATGGCCTCTCTTGGGCTGTGTGGGCGTGTGCGTGTCACACGCTGACATTGTGCCTGGCACACGTCCCCCCCCACCCGCGCCCTCCCCCTCGGTGGGGGGAGGGGATGCTGGAAGGTCAGGGTACCCACGGAAAATCCGGAAGAACCCATTTTTGTTCCCCCCGCTCTCCCCACCCCCCGCGTTTGTGCCGCCCATCGACATCTTCAACCCGGTCTATGGCCGCACGCAGATCCCGCCGAACCTGGCGCCGAATCTCTTCCTCACCTTCAAGGAGCACTGGTATGGGCTGTATCTGCAAGATCAGATCGACCTGACACATGGCCTCCACCTGCTGGTCGGGGGGCGGTACGATGTCGCGACGGTGTCGAACGGCGTCTCTACGGTGACCCCAGATATGCCGCTCTTCGACCGGACGGACCAGGCTTTCAGCCCGCGTGTCGGGCTGCTGTACCAGGTGTGGCCGTGGCTATCGGTCTATGGCAACTTCGTGCAATCGCTGGGGCCCACGGGTGGCTTCTCGGTGGAGGGGCGGCCGTTTGAGGCGGAGCGGGCCACCCAGTACGAGATGGGCGCCAAGGCCACGCTGCTCGGAGGACGGCTCACCTCGACGGTGGCCCTGTACCGGATCACGAAGCGCAACATCCTGGCGACTGACCCCACGAATCCGCTGGCGAAGCTGCCGCTTGATGAGGCCCGGAGTCGGGGGATCGAGCTCGATCTGAGCTGCCAGCTCATCGACCACTGGAGCGTGATCGGCTCGTATGCGTACACCGACACCGGATCGCGGAGGACAGGTTCGGGCTCCGAGGGAATCGATTGCCCGATGTCCCACTCCACTCCGGAAGTCTCTGGGCCTGGTACCGGGTCGGGACCGGCGCCTTCAGCCGACTGGATGTCGGCGTGGGGGTGTTTGCGGCGGGGCTCCGGCAGGGGGATGAGCAGAACGGCTTCCAGTTGCCGGGGTATGTGCGGGCGGACGCGGCGGCGGCGTATCACTGGCAGGTCGG
The DNA here is from genome assembly GCA_031838355.1 of Candidatus Methylomirabilis sp. bin48. Classification (GTDB taxonomy): domain Bacteria; phylum Methylomirabilota; class Methylomirabilia; order Methylomirabilales; family Methylomirabilaceae; genus Methylomirabilis. The sequence goes on from JANGEZ010000133.1 coordinate 26,549, forward strand.
AGACCTCAAGTTGACGACGCGCCTCAACTTTATCAACCTGTTCGACCAACGGTATTTCGAGTCCAGCAATACCACGGATCCCCTGACGCCGATCCCCCGCCTGGGCATCAGCCCCGGGCCTCCGCTGACCGTGCTGGGGTCGGTCCAGGTCACGTATTGGTAGTGATCACATGCGCCTTCTTCTGGTATGCACCGCCGCACCATCCGCAGCCATTGTTCGGTTCAGGTGTTTCCTGTGTCAATGCCTTCCGCAGGGTGGCTTTTCTAAATCCTAGGTCGCCGGCGACGGTAGTTGCAGTGCAATGAACTACCCCGCGGCAAGCCGCGGGGTATCGTCCTCTGTTCTGGCCCGTCATTCCGTGCTTGACACGCCTGCCCCGTACTGGATACGGGGGAATCCAGTCTGACCCTCTGGATACCGGCGCCTGCCCCGGACCCCGATCCGGGGTCCGCCGGTATGACGAACTCGCGGCAAGTCGTATCGACCCTCAACAAAAATGAAAATCAGCAACAGCGACTGCATGCATTGCGGTGGCGAGGTAGACGAACGCACCGAACGACTCGACTATCTCTTTCACGGCCAGCTTTACATCGTCGA
>JANGEZ010000134.1:0-5294 GCA_031838355.1 Candidatus Methylomirabilis sp. bin48
CCACCTGGTCGCGCCAAGCGCAAGCGAACCGGCCACAAGGTGTTGAGGCACGTTGGAGAGCGAATCCTCGGCAATGGTAAAGATGATCGGGATGACCGCGAAGCCCATGGCGATGCCGACAACCAGCGAGTTTCGTTGATCATAGGTGAGCCCGAGGACGCTCAAGAGCCAGCCGCGATAGTCGCCTGATAGTAACAGACGGTCGACCGCCCCACCGAGTTGGAAGGCGATCCAGCCGCCGAGGATGACGATCGGGATGAGCAAGGCGACCTCGGTGCCTGCCTTGACCCGACTGCGGACGCCGATAGGAACGAATCGCCAGCAGAAGAGTGCGATCAGGATGAGGAGTGCGCTCACCATCGGCATGAGGAAGAGGCCTGGAACGACCTTTTCGACGAGTGGCGCAAGCCACAGGCCTGCCAGAAAGCCCAAGACGACGCTCGGAAGCGCGGCCATGATCTCCACGGTCGGCTTGACAATCCCCTTGAGCGTCGGGTGCATGAACTGGGATGTGTATAGGGCGCCAAGGAGCGCCAGCGGGATTGCGATGAGCAGGGTGTAGAACGTCCCTTTGATCGTCCCGAAGATGAGCGGGGTAAGGCTAAACTTGGCCTCAAAGTCGTCGGTGCCTCCAGTGGACTGCCAGACATAGGCCGGGGCGGGGTACCCCTCGTACCAGAGCTTCCCGAACAGGCTCCTCCAACTGATCTCGGGGTGGGGGTTCTCGACGGTCCAGTGTGAGAAGCCCCCTTTCGCATCAACCGTCATGATGCCGTCGACCTTGGGGGCGAAGGTGATCGCACTGAGCGCCTCTTGTCCGGCCGTAAGCGTCAGCAAGGTCTTACCCGTGGTTCCATAGTGGATGCGGATGTTGCCGGAGGCGTCCGCGGTCACAAACCCCTTATCGCGCCGGGACGGGGCAAAGGCGATGACGGGCCCTGTATGGGCCGGAAAGTCATGGACCTTCGCCAGGCGCTGTCCTTCGCCATCCGCCTGCACGAGCTGCCACGTGCTGACGCCGCCCGCCGTATCACCCACCACCAGGGTGCGGTCCCCGATCAGGAACCCCATCATGCTTACGCCGATCCCGGGCCGGCTTGTGGTAGCGACAACGCCGGCAACCGTCGGGTTGCTCGGGTCTCGGAGATCTACTCTGATGACTTGGCCGGACGAACTGCCGGCGAACAGATTCTCGCCGCGGCCATCGAGGAGGAGCTGCGTGATCTCCCCCTCGACCGGCAGCGTGAGGGGTTGGCGTGACTCCTCCTTCGTGGATGGACCGATCAGGGCCTTCGTCTCCTTGACGGTGACGAGGATGATCGCGTTGGGGCCGACGGCAGCCGCTGTCACTGGCCCGTTGGGGGTAGAGGCGTAGGCGAGCCTGGCGAGCGGATGCCGCTCCGGATCGACCATGATCGGGTTTCCGGCCGTGAGTTCTGCTTCGATATGGCGCCTGCCTTCCGGGAAGGTGACCGAGAATCCGACCTCAGCGGGGATCGCGCGCCCATCTGAGAGTCCCAGCGCGAACGGGCCTCGCCCCAAGCCTGATGTCCCGACGACTGCGGCGCCGGACAGCCCCTGCAGCCGGTTGGATGGCAGCAAGGTTCCGTCCTTGGCGGACGCGAACTGCACGCCGGAGGCCGTTACCACGTAGACGATTTCACGGTATTCATCCACTCCGACTGCCAGTGGGACTGAATCCAGCGTCGTGGTGATCGCCCCTAGCGACGTCGCTGTCGGCTTCCTGAAGAGGGGATAGACCCCGGCGGCAATGACGAATAGGATGGCCAGAATGGAGACGATGATCGCCGCCCCCCCGAGCGTAACGACCCAACGGGCGAGCCGATCCAGCAGGAGACGCCGCGTGATTTTTTGGTGCGGGACGATAACCGGGCGAGCCGCTGCAAGCGGCTCGCCCGATACGACAACCTTGGTGTTATCCTCCATGGAGCGGCTCAGTAGGCCATTAGAGCGCCTTACTCAGCTCTTCCTTGGCGATGGAGTTCGGGATCGGAAAGTATCCGTCCTTGATCACAGCCTGTTGCCCATCCTTTGAGAGCAGAAACGTGGCGAACTCACGGGTGAGGGGGTCAAGGGACTTATTCGGCGCCCTATTGACATAGATGAACAGAAATCGTGACAGTGGGTACTTTCCGGAATAGGCATTGTCCGCTGTGGCCTCGGCGCACGCGCTGCCTTCCTTTTCGGTCAGCGGAACAGCGCGCACGTCAGGAGTCGCATAGCCGATACCGCTATAGCCGATGGCGTAGCGGTCAACGGCCACCCCCTGGACGACAGAGGCCGATCCGGGCTGCTCCTTCAGCTCATCCTTGTAGTCGCCGTTCTTCATCGTGTGCTCCTTGAAGAACCCGTACGTTCCGGAGGCCGAGTTTCGACCAAACAGACTGATTGGGCGATTGGCCCAGTCGCCGGTCAAGCCGAGCTGCCCCCAGGTCTTGATGTCTTCCTTGTAGCCGTAGCGCCTGGACTTGGAAAAGATGGCGTCCACTTGTGCAATGGTCAGACACTTAATCGGGTTATCCTTATTCACGAATACGGCCAGGGCGTCCACGGCACTGCGGAGCCCGGTCGGCTTGTAGCCGAACTTCTTTTCAAAGGCATCGATCTCGGTCCCTTTCATGGAACGAGACATGGGACCGAGCTGAGCGGTGCCGGAGATCAGCGCCGGCGGAGCCGTAGAGGAGCCTTTCCCCTCGATCTGGATCTTCACATTGGGGTAAAACTTGTTGAACGTTTCGGCCCAGAACGTCATAAGATTGTTCAAGGTGTCCGATCCGACACTCGAAAGGTTACCCGAGACGCCGCTGACCGCCTTGTAGGTCGAGAGCGTCGGATCCACCTTGAGGACCTCGGCGAGTCCGATCGCCGGCCAGAGCGTGATCGCGCCCACTGTCGCCGAAAGCAGCAGTGAAAAAACGTAGCTTCTTCCCCTTTTGCCGTTCTTCTGTGTGACCATTCTTAGCCTCCTTTTTTTAGATTCTATCAGGTGGATTGTGACGTTCGAGTTACACTGATGTTACAGGCGTGTTACATTTATCATTTGACTTTGACCTTGTTGCCATTCCTCCACTTGGAGGAATGGGCGAGGCGTAGCTTGGCATCCTGCTGTGGGATGGTGTCAGCGACAGGCTGGTCGCGAAACCGGTAGCCAACCCCTCGCACGGTCTCGATATATCGCTCCGATCCGGAGAGTTTTGTTCGCAGCCGAGTTAGGTGAACATCCACGGTCCTGGGCTCGACAAACCCATCCTCGCCCCACACCATGTCGAGCAACCGGTCTCGGCTGAGGACTCGCCCGCGATTGGTCGCCAGCGCGTAGAGCAACTCAAACTCCTTGGTGGTCAGTGGAGCCACCTTCCCATTCACGGTCACCTCGAAGCGACCTCGGTCGATCCGCAGTTGACCGTTCTGGATCACTTCCGGCCGTTGTGGATCTTTTCCTGAATCCCTTCTTCGAAGGACCGTCCGAATTCTCGCCATCAACTCTCGGAGGCTGAACGGCTTGGTGATATAGTCATCTGCCCCCAACTCCAACCCAAGCACTTTATCCGCTTCATCCCCGCGCGCTGTCAGCATGATCACGGGTGTTTGGCTTGTCACTCGATCTTTTTTCAGTCGACGAAAAACTTCCAACCCTTCCATCCCAGGGAGCATCAGGTCCAGGAGGACGAGCTCAGGTTGGATCTCCCGAGAACGCTGGAGCCCGGCCATCCCTTCCTTTGTTACAACCGGTTGATACCCTTCCCTGGAGAGGTTATACGCCAGCAGCTCGGCAACGTCGCCTTCGTCCTCGATAATCAAGATCTTCTCGGCGCTCACATGCTGCTCCCATTCACTCGTCGCATCATCGCTTGCAGTCGCTCAGAAGAGAGGTTGCTACCCCAGATCGGCTCATCGCCGTCCCGTCCCCGAGCGAGGGGGAACTCCCCGGATCAGAGACGACGATGAGCCTCCAGGCGACGTACACAGCTTGCTCAAATACAGCGAGTTACCTCAAAACCACAGGGCCAGTCGCGACGTGATCTCCCACGATGAGTCGTCACCCTTGATCGGGGTCATTTGCTTATTGTCATACCAGTTATTCACCCAGTTGAACATCAGGCGGGCGTTCGGAGTGAGGTACCAGTTGAAGCCGACGGTCAGCGCATCGACGCCGTTCTCACCCGGGCTGGGTAGGGGGTCGTCGGAATCGAAGTCGAGTTTGGCAAATCGGGCCGTAAGTTCCAGTGCGCCAAAGCCACCCGTTCGGGGATCGAAATTATTCTTGACCTTGGGCGCCTTTCCGTGGACCTTCTCCTCACCCGTCAGGAGCCAGGTCCCGGCGACGTACCAACCGCGGCCATCGACATTGGCGAGGTTGCTGCCCCCGGTCCCGAGTCCCTCGCGCTCCTCTTTTGTCTTCACGTACTCACCGTACAGCCCAAAGGGGCCGTAGGCGTGCACCGCCTCGAAGCCGTAACGGACGCGATCTCCGCTCGTTGGGACGCGTGGGAAGAACTCGAACCGGGCATCAGTACGTCCACGGAGGCTCTGCCCCGTATTCTGGTCGCCGTAGGTCATGTGGCCGGCGATATGCAGCTTTTGGAGTAGCGGAACGTCGAGCATCTTGAATGGGCGGACCAGCAGACGACCCGCGTAGTCCTTGGCGTCGTTGTTGTCCGAGGTGTTCTGTCCGGTGCCGTTGAAGATCCCAGCAGAATAATCGAGCGTACCTCCGAGGAGAGATCCGTGGAACATGGCTCCGAGATCGCGGGCCGGGACCAGGTTGTTGACAACCGACCGCTCTACGAAGTCGATGAACCGAGACGAGGTCAGTTCCTCGAAGCTGAACGGGACTTTGAACTGGCCGCCTCGGACCCGGAACTCGGGCCAGTAGTTCAATTCAGCGTAGCCGTCGGTCAGGCTGAATGAGCTTCCCTCGGCAAAATCTCCCTCTACCTTAAAGTCCAGGTACTTGAAAAACGTGGCATCGATCCCAATGCGAGCTCTGCGGACCAGGAGATTTGTGATGAGATCGCTGCGGGTAGGGGAGTTGTTGCTGCGTTTGCTGTCCAACTTCTTGGCATCCCCCTCGTAGGAGCGTGCGTCGAAATTGAGTCGCCCGTGCAATTCGACCTTGTGCTGCCCATCGGCGGATTTGAGATAGGGGGTCCAGTCCTTCATCCCGGCCAGCAACCTCTCGGCCCCTTCCTTCTTGGCCCGCGTCTTGAGTTCCTGATACTTTTCGTCGGTAATGTGGCCTTTGTCTTTCAAGATGTCCAGTAATTCGTCCA
>JANGEZ010000135.1:0-5284 GCA_031838355.1 Candidatus Methylomirabilis sp. bin48
AGTCTCTTGCTCGTTGGCCGCCGTAGATTCCGATCCCTCCAAGGCAATAGAAGGCGCCCTTTTTTCAGAGTCGTACAAAGTCAACCTCCCCTTCGTGAGTCACCATTAATACGCGCGGCGGCTCGCTCGTAAGAATTGATCCGTCAAGCACGCATGCCGTCTCTACCGGTAGCACTCGCGGGATGATGGCTCACGGTGTGGCTGGAGCCTCTCGGATGTGGGCGCACACGGCCATCGCACGTAACAGGTCTACCTCCTGAGATACGGGACGCCACCCCGTTGTTGTCCGAAAACCTGGTCACACGTTCGGGGGCTGGGTAACATACAGATTCTTATACTATACGGAGGTTGACCCAGTCAAGATCGACCCCCAACCCATAAAAGGCTACCGCTGGGACTGCCCCTGTGGCGTGATTGGGACGAGATCCGAATCGTGGTCGCTCGTAACCAAAGAAACCTCGCCATGTCGTATCCGGTAGACCCTGTCGGCGGACCTGACGACGGCAGGCTGATGCGAGATAGCCAGAATTGTCAGCCGATCCAGGAGGCTGCGCAGCATTCGACAGATCTCGACCTCGGTGTCCGGATCGAGCGCCGTCGTCACTTCGTCCAGGATCAGCAGCTTGGGCCGATGTACCAGCGCCCTGGCGATGGCGATGCGTTGCCGCTGGCCTCCTGACAGCGCTGAACCGCGCTCCCCGACCGAGCTGTGGATTCCGTCGGGCCGTGCCGTCACAAAATCCCAGGCGCCTGCGGCGCGCAATGCCGCTTCGGCGTCGGTCTGGCTCAGTTCCGGATCGCCAAGCGTCACATTCTGCAGTACCGTGTCGTGAAGCAGGAAGGTCTCCTGTGGTACGTATCCGATCATCCGCCGCCACTGCCGCAAAGCAACGCTGTCCAGCGGCAGGTCGTCGATGAAGACCTGGCCTTGCTGCGGACGCAAGAGGCCGGTCAACAGATCGGCGATCGTCGTCTTGCCCGCCCCTGATGGTCCTATGATCGCAGTGAATGATCCTACCGGAACGGTCAGTGACGCGTTCCATAGCACACGATGCTTTCCATAGCCGAAACTGACCGTCTCCAGATGAAGAGCCTTTTCAAAATGGGGGGTAAGACCGCCTGATTCCGTTTCCCGGTCACGGTTGGCCCCGTCGATGGCTGCTCGTAACGACCAGAAGGCGCTTTCCAACGTCCGCATTTTCTGGTATTCCTGCTGCATCTTTGCAAGGCAGTTCAGCAATCTGGCGAGCAGCAGGACCATAATCATCACGATCTTAAACGGCATCTGCCACCAACTGAGGGCCACGTACAACCCGGCGACAATGACGGTCGTTAGGGCAAACTCTTGAGCGGCCTTGAGCGTCTCTGCGCTGAGCACTTCTCGCCGAAACGCTCGATTGAGTCGCTTGGTATTGGACTGGAGGGAAGGACCGATCAGCTCTTCCCTCGCCATCGCCTTGAGAGGTTTGATGGATTGAAGGCTATCGGTCAAGCCGGCGAGCAGGGATTTCAATAAATGAGTCTGGCGGGCGCCGGCTCGATGCGCCATACGGATGAGCAGGTTGAGACCATAGAGGATAACGATCCCGGGAACCAGAAACGCAAAAGTAGCCTTCCCTGCGACAACGAAGGCCACACTCGCAACGACAAGGGCCTCAATAAACAGGCTTACACCCTTGATGCCGTCAAAGTACGCCATCGACGTCCGCATCGCTTCAGTGCCTACCGCGTTGGCGAAACTTCCGACAGGTTGGCGTACGTAATACTCCCACCGAGCGGCCAACAGGGCCTGAAGCAGGGAGAGCCGCAGATCGGTGGCGACGTGCGTGACCGTATAGCCGACCTGGATTTTCGCCAGCAAGGTGAATGCGACTTTGATGGCTACACAGAGGACGAGAACAATCAGCAGCGCCCCGACAGTCGGCGCCAGTCCGACGATAGAAAGCGACTGTGTCAGGAGATGCTGTACGTTGGATGAGAGCGATCCGGTCGCTGAGAGTGTTTCGCCGGTCGCCGCGCTGAGCATCGGCAGCAGGAAGAGGAGTCCGACCCCCTCCGCGACGCTGGCAAACAACAAGCAGATGAGAGTAACCGCGCTCCGTCGCGGATACATCCGGACGATGGTGCTTAAAAACCGCATAACGACACGCAGCAGCTCCGAAGAAGCCGGACCGCAGTATCCGGCGCCGTCATTCTGTCGCTCGGACCTCGAAGATATCCTCGTGCCGGCGCCTCACGTCTACCGGGCGTGGAGCGCCGGCGATTCGCCGCAACCGCTCCGCGTGCTCCTGAAGGGCCGAGACCTCCAGACGTGGGAAGCGCTGCCGATTGTACTCCACGCTATGGCGAGGGCTGCCGGAGCGCTGTTTCCGACGCCTGTTGATGCTTCGTACTTCGGCCTTGATCATGCCGGAGAGGCGCAGTGGGATGCGAGTAAGACCCGCATAGGGCGAGTGGCGTGGGAGGAGCTTGATCAACCGAGCCGAGGCCAGCCCGTTGTCGAACCCATAGATGAAGCGGCCGACAAGACGGCGGCGGGCGCCGCCCGGATCGGGGTCGGGATCAGGGTTGCGGATGGCCGCGATGACCTCATCGGCAGTACGACACCGCGGACCCAGCTCATTGGGGAATCGGAGTTCATGGCGTGGGTCCTCGATGGGCGTATAGGGTATGATGCGCGTACCGAGGAGAAAACCCTCTACCGCGGTTGTACAACCGCATTGGATCAGGCAGTCGCACGCCATGAGCCAAGGCACCACGTTACCCTCATGGCAGACAGAGACGTTCGCGTACCCTGCGAGGAGCGTTCGCCAGAAGTCGTGGTTCTCAGAGGGGTGGGGCCTCAGCACGATCCGCCGGTCGGGGAACGCCCGCGCGACCGCCGGGATGAGTGCCTGGAAGGCCTCGAATACCACCCGCTTGTAGTGGAAGAGCCCGCGGGCGAACTCGTCCGGCATTCCGAGCGACCAATGTCCACGTACCCATTCCCCATTGTTCAGGTACAGGAGATTCAGGGTATCGTGATAGCCGTTGACATGGTTGAAGTTTGTATTGAAGAGGATGAAGTTACCATGCTCTCGTTGCAACTCGTCTACTCGGTCCTGAAAGAGCTGACGCATCTCCGGCCGCAGGATATCCGCTCGCGGATTACCGAGGACCCGGACCGCCTCCCGTCGGCAAGCGGGATGGCCATAGAAGAGGTCGCGGTTATCCTCGCCCCACGCCACAAGCAGGTCGATCAGATCGAAGGCGTCCTTCGCCACGCGACGGGCGTAATAGATATCCGGCGCGTAGTGAGCGACCGCCTCCTCGTCCCATGCGATGATGTAGTGGCCGATCCGCCGTATGATGTGCAGCATCTTCATGCCGCGCTCCGTCAGCGACTTGGCGATGTAGATACTCGGGGGGAAACGGCCAATCCGTTCGTGGATGCACCATTTGGCGCCGATGATGCTCGTCCAGCCCTCTTGAGCGGCGAGAACAGCTACAAGCAGCTTGGCGTCCAGCTCGCGAACCTGGTTCTCGACCGGAATGATTAAGAGCGGCTTCATCTGGCGGCTCTCCCCTTGACGACCATCTCCTTCTTCATTCGGAACTGCTCCTGCCGGTCTATCTCAATATTTCTGTAAGACGAATTGACCTGTCTGCATGTACCAGGTCTGGCACGGTGATACCTGGTTAACGAACGTGTCCACTGCCTGCTTAGCCCCTTGGCACGTCACAAAGCCGTAATCATCCACAACAATGACCCCACCATCACACAATCGGGGCCAGAAAAACTCCAAACAATTGACCGTCGAACGATAAATATCGACATCGATATGGACCAGCGAAAAAGTTGCCTCCGCTACCTCCGCGCATGTGTCTTCAAAGGCGCCCGGATGAATCCGTATGTTATGGAAAGAGGAGAGATATTCCTTGACTGCCTCATAACTGGTATCGGAGAAGTCTCCTTTGAGGTGTGGACCATCGAGAGAAGGGGTAATAAAGTCGGGATGGCCCGCAAATGTATCAAAGACATGGATGAACGGGGATTGACCTTTTTGAGCAAAAGCCGATGCGATAAATCGCGCCGACCCCCCCTTATAGGAACCGATCTCGGCCACTGCATGCCCAAATCTGAAGGTGTTGTTGACAGCCTGCCAGAGGACAAACAGGCGGTTATAGTCCAGACGAGTTCGTCCATGGCCTTTGATCTCGCCGGCGATTTGCGAGAAGCCTGCTTCTCTCCGAAAGTCAACCAACTTATGCCCTTCCGGGCAGAGATAACTGGGCACAAGATCATAGCCGAACGACCGAATCACCTTCCTGACCTTTTTCTTGATACGCATCCGTTACCGTTTCCCTGGAAAAAGCGTTCAGCAGTCAGCTACAACCAAATCCCCTGTCCCCCCTTTAACAAAGTGGGGTTGGGGGGATTTTCCTTTTGCCTGAGAGGGGTGGCGCAGAGTGCCGTGTCTCCAAGACGCTTGCGGCAAGGGAGGCGCCATCAAGTCCATGATATGTCAGCACTTCTGACGGTGTTCCCCATGCCGGGTACCCTTCGACGGCGAACTTTCGGAAATATCGGCCACCCATCAAGCCGGAAGACGTAAGCGCATTGAGGAGCGTATCGCCCAATCCACCAACCGGCGCATGATCATCCAGCACACACACAGCTTGACACGCGCCAAGAACCTCTTGCAGCCAGTCGGTGTCCACCCGGTTGATCCAGGGCATGTTGACCACTTTCAGGTGAAAGTTGCTCTCGCGCAAGATGTCAGCAGCCAATAATGCCTCGTGCAACATGATAGGCCCGTATGCGAACAGGACGGCATCGCTTCCATCTGCTAATATAGCACCGCATCCGGGTTCCAGCCGGTAGCCGGGGGGCAATTCGATGATACGCGGCGAGGGGCCGATGACAAGCCGCAGTACACAGCTTTCCACCGCCTTTTTCACACAATACTCAACCGCCATGCGAGTTTCAACGGCATTACAAGGCTGGATGACGATCAGGTTCGGTAACGCCCCAACAAGAGAAATATCTCGGATGCTCTGGTGCGATTGTCCCGGTCCGGCAGGGATCAAGCCCGCGTAGTGACAGACGTACACGATCTTTGTCTGCTCGCACGCATTATTATAGATCTGCTCGTTGGCCCGTGCAGCCAGGAACGCCGCAAAGGTGTTCACCACGGGCAGCAGTCCCTGGAGCGCCAGCCCTCCCGCCATCGACACCATATCCTGTTCGGCAATCCCATTCTCAATAAAGCGTTCGGGATATGCGAGCTCAAAGGCGCGAATG
>JANGEZ010000136.1:0-3779 GCA_031838355.1 Candidatus Methylomirabilis sp. bin48
GCGCGCTCCCATTGATCGTAGCAGAGCCCATTCACAAGATCGGCCGGCGTCGCTCGCCGCAGGTCGTGAATTCCGGGGATACCTTCTTGCGCCTGCCTATCGGGTTGCGCCGCCGCGCGTCTGATCAGGTCGTGGTAGGCCTCCGGGCGGCGCGTGAGGGTATTGAGAAGGTTGACCTCTCCGGCGAAGTCGGTCCACTCTACCAGCCGACCGCCGCGATGGGGCTGAATTTGGGCCGAGAAGCGGCTACTCGAGACCCAGACCTCCGGCGCCCCGTCGCAATCGAGATCGGTCGCCTCTACCTTGAGCTTCTGGCGGCGGCGGATCCGGGCTTCGGCGCGCGCCAGATATCGCCAGATCTCATGCCGCAAATGGGGCAGGTACAGGCCGCCGAATACCCCGTGCCAGTAGCTGTCGTTACACTGAGCCGCGAGGAGCTCAAGCCTGGCCTGTTTGGCCCCGCGCCCTACCGGGAGCAGTCGGCTGAGCGCCAGACCCTTCTTGTGGGCCCGGTTCGCCTCAGGATACCGGACCAGGAAATGCTTCCAATGCCCTCCGCGCAGATGCGGCATGAACCGATCGGCATCGGGGCCGAGATGGGCCTTGAGCTCCTCAAATCGCCGCCCCCCATCCGGTCCGAGGGACCATTCTTCCATCTCGACGTATGAGCAGGTAGGAAGGTAACAGAGTCCGGCGGGGGCAACATTATCCAGCGCCTCGCTCACCGTCTGCGACACGAGCCAATCGCTCGCGCCTTCGAGTAGGTCCAGAAACCCCTTCAGCCATCCGTCCTTGTAGACCCACTTTGCCGTCCCAGGCCAGCCACCGAACTTCTCGCCATCGTCAGCCGCGATGGCCAGCCGCCCGCCCATCCGTACGATCCAGCGCAGGTGCGCCTCAATCTCGTCCGGCTGGCGAAACGGGATCAGATACCGGAGCCTCTTATCGATCGGGAAGATAGCGAGCGACTCGCCCTCCGCTTCGGTGAGGTAGTAGTCGTGCAGTCGCTCGGCCTCAAATCCTGATGTGAGAAAGGCGCGGTCATCCATCAAGACATAGGCGACTCCCGCCTCCACAAGGGACGGAATGATCGCGCTGTCCCAGATCCGCTCCGTCAGCCACAGACCGCGCGGGCGAACACCGAAACGGGACCGAAGGTGCTCGCTCATCAGCGTGATCTGGGCGATTCGGTCCTCGTGCGGAATGGCGGCCAGAATCGGCTCGTATAACCCTCCTGACAGGAGCTCCAGCCGGCCGCGCTGGACCAATTCGCCAATGAGATCGAGGTAATCCGGGGCTCGGCGCTCCAGCCACTGTAGAAGCGGACCGCTCAGATGCAGGGTGAATTTGAGCGCCGGTCTTGCGCGGATGGCCTCAAGGAGGGGTCGGTAGGCCCTGTCCAGGAGCGACTGGAACACCTCATCAAAATTGCCCAAAGGCTGATGGTTGTGCAAGACAAGCAGAAAACGGAGCTTGTCCTGAGTGGTTCGACATGGCTCACCACAGGCTCCGCCGAAACCTGTCTCGATCATTGTCGAGGGATCGAAGCCTGCCCTGAGTCTAGTCGAAGGGGGTTGCTTAGCGGGCCGGTCTGTCATAGCGCGCCACCTGTGGCAGGCCTGAGGATCAACCCGGCTAACGGAGGAAGGGTGAGGAGCAGTGAGAACGGCCGTCCATGATCCGGGATCGGCTCTGCCTCGACGCCGCCACCATTCCCAAGATTGCTGCCACCGTAGATCGTGGCGTCTGAGTTCAGCAACTCCACATAGTAGCCCCCGGTCGGCACACCGATGCGATAGTCGTGTCTGGGCACGGGGGTGAAGTTGCAGACCACGACCACAAAGTCGTTCGGGTCCTTCGCCCGGCGCAAGAAGGCGACGGCGCTCCCCTGCCAGTCATGGCAGTCGATCCACTCGAAACCGCGAGGATCGAAATCGACCTCGTGCAGAGCCGGCTGGCATCGGTAGAGGTGGTTCAGGTTGCGCATCAGTAACTGTAAGCCTTTGTGGTGTGGGCCCTCCGTAAGGAGGTGCCAGTCGAGGCTCTGATCGTGATCCCACTCGCGCCACTGGCCGAACTCTCCTCCCATGAACAAGAGCTTCTTGCCGGGATGCCCATACATGTAGACAGAGAAGCAGCGCAGGTTGGCGAACTTCTGCCAGGTATCGCCCGACATCTTTCCGAGCAGCGAGCCTTTCCCATGCACCACCTCATCGTGCGAGAGGGGCAGGGTGAAGTTCTCGGTGAAGGCGTACAGCAGACCGAAGGTGAGATCATTATGGTGGTAGCTTCGATGGATTGGGTCGAGCGCCATGTACCCGAGCATGTCGTGCATCCACCCCATGTTCCACTTCAACCCAAAGCCGAGCCCGCCTACGTAGGTCGGGCGCGAGACCTGGGGCCAGGCCGTGGACTCTTCGGCAATTGTCATCACGCCAGAATGGTACGCATAGACCAGCTCGTTGAAGCGCCTCAGGAAGGCGACCGCCTCCAGATTCTCGTTGCCGCCATAGATGTTAGGGATCCACTCTCCGGGTTTCCGGGAATAGTCCAGGTAGAGCATTGAGGCCACCGCGTCCACCCGCAGCCCATCCAGGTGATAGCGTTCAAGCCAGAAGAGCGCATTGCCCAGCAGGAAGTTGTCCACTTCCTTTCGGCCGTAATTGAAGGTGAGCGTACCCCACTCGCGATGTTCGCCCTTGCGGGGATCTTCATGCTCATAGAGGTGGGTCCCGTCGAAGTAAGCCAACCCGTGCGGGTCGCGGGGGAAATGGGATGGGACCCAGTCAAGGATCACGCCGATCCCGTGCTGGTGCAGGTAATCAACGAAGTACATGAAGTCGGTTGGCGTTCCATACCGGCAGGTTGGCGCGAAGTAGCCGATTGTTTGGTACCCCCACGAGCCGTAAAACGGGTGCTCCGTGATCGGGAGTAGTTCGACGTGGGTGTACCCCATTTCTATGGCGTAGTCCGCGAGCCGGTGAGCCAGCTCCCGGTACGTCAGAAAACCATTCCCTTCCTTAGGCGGCCGCATCCAGGAGCCCAGATGCACCTCGTAGATCGCGACCGGTCGCTCAAGCACGTTCTGATGCGCTCGCGCGTCCATCCACGGCGCATCCCCCCACCGGTAGGCATCAATGTTGAACACGCGCGAGGCAGTTCGGGGTGGTGGCTCGAAGGCAAAGGCGAACGGGTCGGCTTTGAGGGCGAGCGGCTCGCCGGATTGCGACTTGATCTCGAATTTGTACAGCGCGTCCTCTGTGAGCCCCGGGATGAAGAGATCCCATATGCCGTTGCCTGGATGGTTTCGCATCGGATGACGTCGGCCGTCCCAGTGATTGAAGTCTCCGACGACGCTGACTCTTTTGGCATTGGGGGCCCAGACCGCAAAGCATACCCCAGGTACGCCACCGAGGGTCATCAGGTGGGCCCCCAACTTTTCATAGTTTCTGAGATGGCTGCCCTCGCCAATCAGGTGCAGGTCATAGTCACTCAAGGTTGGGGGAAAACGGTAAGGGTCCTCGATCTCGCATCCCTGTCCCTGCCGATCTACGACACGCAGTCGATAGGGAAAGAGGCTGTCCCGCGTCGGCACGACGACCTCGAAGAGACCATCCGGGTGCACCAGCTCCATGGGCTGGTCCTTGCTCACGCCATCAGCATGGACGACCGTCGCCTCCCGGGCATCCGGGAGGAAGGCGCGCACGGCGACGCATGGCTCTGAGGCGACGCGCACCTCATGCGGGCCCAGCACAGCGAACGGATCGCCATGCTCACCC
>JANGEZ010000137.1:0-4874 GCA_031838355.1 Candidatus Methylomirabilis sp. bin48
CATCGCGTTCAGCAACGTATCCTCAGCTTCAAGGATCGTAGCTGCATTCGCCAGGGTATGGACGACGCGTGGGTTATACCGCTTCGCCAGCTCCGGCAGGAGTTCCAGACGAATCCGATTCCGGTTGTACGAGAGAACCTGGTTCGAGGAGTCCTCGACGTACGGGATCCCCTGCTGCCGCACGTACCGCTCGATCTCCTCACGTGAGCAGTCGATCAACGGGCGGATAATCCGGCCTCTAACGGGCGGGATCCCTCCAAGCCCCCTGACCCCGGACCCCCGGAGCAGGTTCATCAGGACAGTCTCCGCCTGATCGTTACGATGATGGCCCAGGGCGATCCTGGTCGCTCCCTGCTCGTCCGCCACCTGTTCCAGGAACCGGTAACGGAGATCCCGGGCTGCGGCCTGAAGCGAGCCTACTCCCCGGTCCAGCAACGCTCTCCGATCGGCCGTCGTAATGGTTACAGGAATCTGATGAGCCTCGCATTGGCGACGCACAAAGTTGGCCGCCTCGGCCGACTCCGTCCCTCGGAGGTCGTGGTTCAGATGGGCGACATGCAGTAAGGCGTGATAGCGGGTTCGAAAACGCAGCAGAAGGTGCAACATCGCCATCGAATCAACGCCGCCAGAAACGGCGAGGACGACAATCTCTCCCGCTGCCAGCATTCGATGCCGGTCGATCGTCTCTTGAACCCTATGAAGCAGCGCATCCCTCATCGAGTGGAAACCGCAAACTAGCCTCTGGTGGCCATCCGCCGCTGATTGCCTTTGCCTCTACTCTAATGAGCCCCCCACCCTCTGTCAATACAAATTGCGCTTACAACTCAAACGCAGACGTGGTGAGTCAACAGTGTCCATAGAATCCTCGGCGACCAACTCAGCTGTCGATGAAAATCAGGGATGGTCTGTTTGGTCCTATCAGGGTTAAGCAAGAACCACTTTTTTCTTGACATTGGGACAGCTAGCTTGACAATAAGGGCTATTTATCGTATCTTTACCGTAAAGAGTAAAGGAGGTTTTACCATGCATATCAGTAAGATTTCCAGCAAGGGCCAGGTCACGCTTCCAAAAGAGGTCCGTGAGGCTGCCGGTATGCAACCCGGCGACATGATCGCCTACGAGATTAATGGCGGCGTGATCACACTTAGAAATGTCGAACCCTTTGACGCCGCCTTTCATGCCGCCCTCTCCAACACGCTCGACGAATGGGCCACCCCTGAAGACGAAAAGGCATTCCGTGATCTCTGAACGCTGGGATGTGGTTGTCGTCCCCTTCCCCTTTTCCGAGAGGGCGGACACGAAGCGACGGCCCGCGCTGGTGTTGAGCACTACGACTTTCAATGAACGCGACCACTCTATCCTTGCGATGGTCACGAGCACAGCCCACCCCCCATGGCCTGGAGATACCGACATTAAAGCGCTTAAGCCGGCCGGGCTCAACACGCCCTGCATGATCCGCTTGAAAATCTTTACCATTGACAACAGGCTCATCCTGAAAAAGATCGGCCACCTCTCACCGGCCGACCGCGCCGGGGTCGCCAAACAGATCCGTTACTACCTCCCCGTGACTCAATAACCAATTCCTCACACCTGATGGTTTTCCTGCCGCACGTTCCGTCTGGAAATCCCGCGCAGTGCTTGACCCGCCGGAACCGCTCCTCCTCCACGCAGCTAGCAGCACGCCGTCGCGGAGGAGCACCGCCATCTTGACAAACGACTTGAGTGCTGTCATATTTCACACGTAAAGTAAAACCTTTTTACCAGGGTAAAACACATGACCATTGTAAAAGCATCCTCTAAAGGACAGATTGTTCTTCCCAAGGAAATTCGCCAGAAATTGGACATTCGTCCCGGCCAGAAGGTCGTCCTGCGTCTTGTGGGAGATCACGCTGAGATCAAGCCGCTGCCTCGGGACCCGATCGAGTCGCTCCTGGGCATCTTCAAAGACTATCCCGGATCCCTCGCCAATGAGCTCTTAACGGAACGCCGAAAGGATCGAGAACGTGAAGAAGCCGATATTGCTCGATTCGCACGCCGCCCTGGTCTACCTCAAAGGCGAAAAGGGGCACGAAAAGGTTAAGGCCGCTCTCGCAGACGCCGAAAGGTCCGGAGTCCCTCTCCTGATGTCCGAAATCAACATCGGTGAGGTTGGCTATATCATCCTCCGCGCGAAACTGACCAACAACCTCGATGATTTCTTGAGCCAATTCTTATCTCTTCCAATCCGCCCGGTGCCAGTTGACTTCGATCTCGTCATTGAGGCCGCGAAAATAAAAGCGCGTTATCCGCTCTCCTATGCAGACGCCTTCGCCGTCGCCGTCGCTCTCCGAAACGACGCGACGATCATCACCGGAGACCCAGAGTTCAAAGCGGTGACGAAACTGGTACGAATCGACTGGTTGTAGCTCCTTCACCTGTCCTTCCATTTGCCCTGCATGTCTTTCTCCCTTCCCTCCTCCACCCTCCACCCTTGAAGACTGCATCGACCCCTCAATCGCCTTCGCCACCAGTCCCACAGCCGACGTTGAGCTTCAATGATGATTCACTGGCCGGTGGGCTGTTCTGAAGGTGTAAGTCCAAGCTCATCTCCAGGCAGAGCTTGTGCGAGTTCCCTTCAGGATATCCTCGTAAACCTCCAAGAGCTGGAGAGCTACGCGGTCCCAGGTGAATCGCTCCATCACGAGGCGTCGGCCCTTCTCGCCCATCGCTCGCCGGAGGGACGCGTCCCCAAGCAGGCGCGCCAGCGCCTTGGCCGTCGCCTCCACGGTGGGCGGCACGACCACCCCCGCGCCCGCCTCCTCCACGTCCGGGGCGAGATCCACGCAGTCGCTCACGATCACCGGGCACCCCGCGGCCATCGCCTCGACCACCGCGATGCCGAGACGCGCTCTGGGGGCCTTCCGAACCAGGAACCCACGGAGGCCCTGGAGGGGGCCGCGCCGAACCTCGACCGCCATCCCCGGCTCCAGGAAGGGGTACGGATCAACGGGGAGGGTGCTGGTGACCAGGCGTCGCACTCCCTCGATCTCGGCATCCGCGACCGGTACGCCGTGGCCGCCCACTCCCAGCACCTCTACGACACCAGAGGCGGTCAGTACTCGCAACCGATCCTGCCAGGCGAAGCGCGCGAAGCAATAGCCAGGGAACAGTGGGAATTGGACCTGCACCATACGGTCTTTCCAGCGCCTCCGCCGATCGATGAGCGGAAGGAACGCTTCGATGCCTTGGTGATCGATCTGAGCCCACACCCGTTTCTCATGCCGGGAGCGGGTGCGGAGCGCATACCACTGGGGAACCGTCACCATCGATCCCTCCAACTACCGCTTCGCCCTCTCATTTGCAGGACACGATCGTTGCGCTAGGCAGAAAATGCTAAACGGCTTCAATGCTACTGAAATCTATCAGACGGATTCGTTCGATTAGCTATATTCTATAATAGGTAACTATCTAGAGGCGAATAGAATGTGGAGAGTTAATACCAGAGATTGACAGCGCAATCCATCAATCCCCATTACCCCTTTATCAAAGGATGGTGAGGGGAGATTTCGTAAGATATGCTTCAGGCACCGTAGGTAAGGGGCGTGGTGCGGGAGGGCATGTCGAGGGGATTCGACACCTGGATCACTTCACGCGAGGGGAGGATCAGGCAGGTCAGCTTGTTACCATAGACGCAGGCCGTATCGATGCCGATCCGGTCGTCCTCCATCAGAACTTCTCGCATCGGTGTATGGCCGAACACGACCGTTTTGGGGAACCGACCTGGATACGCGTAGAACTCCTCACGAATCCACAGGAGATCGCTCTCGCCTTGCTCCTGCAGCGGAATCGCAGGCCTGATTCCGGCGTGGACGAAGAGATAGTCCTGTGTCTCATAGTACGGCCTTAAGCGGTCCAGAAACGACAGATGAGTCGCGGGGATCCGGCGGAGTCCACCGTAGCTTTCCAACGTCGCGGTCCCACCATTATACAGAAATAGAGCCCGCTCTTTTCCCTGAAGAAAATCAAGAAACATGCGCTCATGATTGCCCATCAGGAAGGTGTACCGGCCCTGGAGGGTCAGCAGGTACTCAACCACCCCCTTTGAATCCAGTCCCCGGTCAATGTAATCCCCAAGGAAAACCACCTCGTCCGCCTCGGAAAGACGAAGTTGAGCCATGAGGCGGCGTAGCGGCTCCAGACAGCCGTGTATATCGCCAATCACGTAGATCATGTGTAACTACTCAGGTGGATAGACTGAAGGCTGAAGGCTTTTAGGGGAAAAGCAGTGCTCATGCAAAACTTTGGGCATTTGAGTCGGCTGATGAAGTCGCAATGTGTCGAAGCGTGTGGGCTTCTTGCCCAATGAGGAGTCCTCTCTGATAGAGCTAAAGATCGTCGAAACCGAAAAGGTCTTGAATGGCTTGATTCGTACCTTGCGAGATAATGTATGGCCTTCAGCCTAAACGCCTAAGTAGTTACGATCATGTCTCAACGCCCAGCGGTGAGCAGTCTGCGAGTAGCGTTCTGTTTGGTCTGGGACTGAGGGCTGATTGCTGACCGCTGACGGCCGGATGCACTATTTGTGGCCGATGGCGTCCAGGACGCGCGCGATCTCTTCCTTGACGTGGGTGTTGATCTTGAGCCGCGCGAGAATATCCGGTTGGTGTTCAGCGAGGTATTGAATGATGGCAGTTCCGTCGAGCGGAGACCCGTGGGGTTGACTATCGAGGATCCAATCGCTGAGGGCATCCTTAGACGCCCGATGTGCGCCCGAATCACGATACAAGATATCCAAGATGTCCTGAGCCAATGACACGCGCATTGCACCACCTTTATGCTGGATTACAAGTTTAATATAACACTTCCTCGTTCAATCCACAAGCGAGAAACCTCAC
>JANGEZ010000138.1:0-3180 GCA_031838355.1 Candidatus Methylomirabilis sp. bin48
ATTGAGAGCCTCTCGTTCGCCGAACCGTGGACCGAGGAGATGTTCTTGCAGGAGTTTACCTCCGAGGGGATCGCCGAACCGCTCGTGGCAAGAGTGGATGAAGGTTCGGGAGAGCGGATCGTGGGCTTCCTGTGTGCGTGGATCGTCAGCGGGGAGTTGCATATCAACAATATCGGGGTGCATCCGAGCTATCGGCGCCGTGGGGTCGCCACTCAACTGCTGGAGGAGATGCTTGGTCGAGCCCTTGCCAAGAGTGTCACAGTAAGCTACTTGGAGGTGAGGGCGTCGAACGAGGCGGCTGCGGCGCTGTACAAGTATTACGGCTTTCAGCCGATCGGCCGCCGCCGCAACTACTACGATCACCCGCAGGAAGATGCTATCGTAATGCGTAAGGCGCCGCTCTGACTTTACGGGGGTGGGGTGCAATAGGCTATAGTGATCACGATAAAAGGGGAGTGGGCTGATTGCTGAATGCTATTTTTCTAAGAAACACCCCATGCGACCACGGTTGCACCACGGCGCATGAAAACCCCCTCAATCCCCCTTTACAAAAGGGGGAGGTGGAGAAACGGATAAGTATCCCCCCTTTTTGAAAGGGGGGTCAGGGGGGTTTGTCTGAAGCTGACGGCTGAAGGCTGATTGCTGAACGCTATTCTGGGAAAGGAGCAAAAATGATTGATAAGGAACTGCTTGAAATCTTGGCGTGCCCCGCCTGCAAGGCCGAGGTGGTGTTGGACGAGCCGGCATCCAGGATCGTCTGCACCGCCTGCGGGCGGCGCTATCCGGTTCGGGACGGCATCCCGGTCATGCTGATCGACGAGGCGGAAGCTGGGCCGCCGGCGAAGAAATAGGACGAATCATGGTGTCCACGGTGAGGGTCAGATTCGCGCCAAGCCCAACGGGGTATCTGCACGTCGGTGGGGCCAGGACCGCGCTGTATAACTGGTTGTTCGCCCGCCATGAGAATGGAGTCTTCATCCTTCGGATTGAAGACACCGATGTCGAACGGTCTACGGATGAATCTGTGACGACGATCCTCGAGTCGTTGCGCTGGCTCGGCTTGGACTGGGATGAGGGCCCAGAAGTAGGCGGACCGGCTGGACCGTACCGGCAGGCTGAGCGCCTGACGCTGTACCAGGAGCATGCCCGGAAACTCCTGGATGACGGGAAGGCCTATTACTGTACCTGTACGCCGGAAGAGTTGGAAGCCCGACGTAAGGCGGCGCTTGCTGCCGGGACCTCCCCGAGGTACGACGGCCGTTGCCGTAAGCGAGGGAACGACCTGTCGGGAGTGGGCGGAAGAGGCGCCGCCGTCCGCCTGCTGGTCCGGGACGAGGGAAGCATTGAGATAGCGGACCTCGTTCACGGTCCTATTCGCTTCGAGCGTGCCGATCTGGACGACTTCATCCTCCTTCGCTCCGATGGGATGCCAACGTATAACTTCGCTGTGGTGATAGACGATGTGTTGATGGACATTACGCACGTGATCAGGGGCGACGACCATATTTCCAATACGCCACGTCAGATCATGCTCTACGAGGCGATGGGTCTCCCTGTCCCACACTTCGCCCATATCCCCATGATTCTGGGGTCGGATCGCTCCCGTCTTTCAAAGCGGCATGGCGCTACGTCGGTCTTGGCCTACCAGCAGATGGGCTACCTGCCTGAGGCTGTGGTGAACTACCTGGTGCGGCTTGGTTGGTCCCACGGCGATCAGGAGATCTTCAGTCAGGAAGAGCTGGTCAAGCACTTCAGCATCGAGAAGGTGGGGAAGACCCCCGCAGTCTTCGATCCGGTCAAGCTCGAGTGGCTGAATGGCCAGTACATCAAGCATGTCGCCCCTGATCGGCTGACGGCGTTGCTCAGGCCCTTGTGGGAGGCGGCCGGCGTGAGTCAACAAGAGTTGTTTCAGAGGGACGAAGCCTGGTTGCATCGGGTGGCCTGCCTCTTTCAGGAGCGGGCCAGGACCGTGACGGAGCTCGCATCCTCGTCCAGGTTCGTGTTCGACGGGAAGATCGAGCGCGACAAGGCAGTAGCCTTGAAGGTTCTGTCAAGCGAGGCGAAGGCCAGGCTTCGCGCGCTCTTGCCGGAGATCGAGGCGCTGCCGACCTTTACTGCGGCAACCCTGGAGTCGCTGTTCCGGATGAGGGCGGAGGCCCTTGGTCTGAAGCTGGTCGACCTGGCCCAGCCCTTCAGGGTTGGGCTATCGGGAAAAAGCGTCAGTCCCCCCATCTTTCCGATTATGGAGTTGATGGGATGGGAGGCAGCGCGACGTCGGGTAGAAGAAGTACTGGAGGAGGAAGGATGAAGATCGATGCATTGCTTGATGGGCTTCGAGCAGAGTTCAATAAGCTCGATCGGGAGTTCAAGGTAGATATCCCGAAGAAGATCCAGGCTGCCAGAGAGTTGGGCGATCTGAGGGAGAGCGGCGAGTACGAAACGATCAAGGACCGGCAGGGCTTTGTCAAGGCCCGGATGAGCTTTCTGCAACAGCGGATAGCAGAGATCAGTAAGATCGATCTGAGAGCGATCCCGAAGGACCGCGTCGCCTTGGGCAGCACCGTCCATCTTGTGGACGAAGAGAGTGGGGAGGAAAGCGTCTACACGCTGGTCTTTCCTGAGCTGATGGATAGCACGCGTGGCTGGATTTCGGTTGCCTCCCCGGTTGGACGAAGCCTCATCGGCAAACAGGCCGGTGATCGGGTCGTAATGAATATGCCAAGCGGGACCAAGGCGTTCGAAATGATGAGGTTTCAGACACTGCACGAGAGCTCACAAGCCAACTCCGATGGGACGGGCTCATGACACTAATTCGCAGCGTGCAAGACCTCGTGGTCACTGATTCAAAAGTCCCTAGCTCACGTCATTGCGAAGGAGCGCAGCGACCGAAGCAATCTCGCAGTACAAGTGCGGTGAGATTGCCGCGCTCCCGTTGGTCGCTCGCAATGACGAGTGAGTGAGCTACACGGTCTCGTAAAACACTTTCATGCCCATGGGGTGTTGCGAGCGAAGCGAGGCAATCTCACCGTTTTCACCTTGACTTTTCTCGGCCGTTCCTCCATATTCTGAACGTCCAAAGGGAGCCCCTTTGGACGTTCATTTTTGGTGGGGGGTCGTCCAATGGTAGGACAGCAGACTCTGAATCTGCTTATCGAGGTTCGAATCCTTGCCCCCCAGCCA
>JANGEZ010000139.1:0-2474 GCA_031838355.1 Candidatus Methylomirabilis sp. bin48
AGGCGGGCCACCTTTCCCTTGGCCGGTCCTGCTGGAATCGGCTCCTCCAGGATGCGATGGGGCAGGGTATCGTCTTTGGCGCTGAACCCGGCCCTGAGGTTAAAGAGCCGCTCGAGGTTCCAGATCCGCTCGCCGATCATGACTACCTCGTCGAGCGTATAACCGGCGCCTGTTGCAAGCTCCAACATGGCATGGATATCCTCCGCCCCCAGGGCGAAGGTGGTGAACAGACAGGTGCCGGTCGAATCGACGAAGGCGGTCGCGTCCTGGGACGCCTTGGCCAGGGCCGCCTTCCCCTCGGTGACGAACGGGTCCACCTTCAGCGGAACGCCGAACACCTCGGCCGAGATGGTGTAGCCGCGCAGGTGACAGGCGCCCCGGTTGGAGGTAGCGTATCCCAGCCCGATCCCCTGCGCCCCTCGCCCGTCGTACGCGGCGAACGCCTGCTTCTTCACCCCCATGAACAGCTCGGGGTGGCCGTACCGCTCGGCGAGCCGCGCGCCGCCTAAGGCCAGGATCGCGCCAAACTCCTCCCCCCGGCCTAGCTTCTCTGTCATCTCCACCATGGCATCCGCGTCGCCGAAACGAAGCGAGCGGCCGACCTCACGCTCCGGGATGTAGCCCCGCTCGAACAGCTCCATAGCGGTGGCGATGGCGACGCCCGCCTCGATGGTATCCATCCCCAGCTCATTACACAGGTAGCCCGCCTTGGTGACCGCCGCCAGGTCGCTGACACCGGTCATGGCGCCAAGGCCCCAGACGGTCTCGTATTCCGGCCCCTCACCCGACCCCTTGAACTTTCCGGCCTTGACCTCGGTGACTCGCGCGCAGGCGATGGTGCACGCGAAGCAGCCCTTATTCCGAGTCAGGATCTCGTCACGGATGGTCTCGCCGCTGATCCTCTCGGCGCCGGCAAACTGGCCGAACTGGAAGTTGTTGGTCGGCATGAAGCCGTGGGCGTTGATGACGTTCACGATCCCGGGCGTGCCGTACATCGGCAGGCCCTCTCCCGAACCGTGATCTGCCTTGAGCTTCGCCACGGCAGCCAGGCAGGCCTGCATGAACTCTCTGGGGTGCGCCACCTTGACCGACCGGGTGCCCCGGAAGACCACCGCCTTCAGGTTCTTCGAGCCCATCACCGCACCGACCCCGGAACGGCCGGCTGCACGATGCTTGTCGTTGATGACGCAGGCGGTCAGGCTCAGAGTCTCACCCGCGGGCCCGATGCTGCAGATCTTGGCCTCGGCATTCGTGGCATTGTGAAGGATATCCTCGGTCTCGTGGGTGGACTTGCCCCAGACCTGGGCGGCGTCCCGAATCTCCACCCGGTCGTTGTTGACCCAGAGGTACACCGGATGTGGCGCCTTCCCCTCCACAATCACCAGGTCGTCCCCGGCGTACTTCATCTCCGCCCCGACATAGCCACCGGAATTAGAGCAAGCGATCGCGCCGGTGAGCGGTGACTTGGTCACCACCATGTACCGGCCGCCTGTCGGGGCGTTCGTGCCGGTGAGCGGGCCGGTGGCGAGGATTAGTTTGTTGGCCGGTCCAAGCGGATCGAGCCGTGGATCGATCTCATCGTAGAGGATCTTCGTCGCCAGGCCCCGACCCCCAATGTAGGCCCTGGCGAGTTGCGGGTTCAGCGGCTCCTTCGCCACGCTACCGTTGCTCAGGTTGACCCTAAGGATCGTCCCGGTCCAGCCCATCAGCCTGCCATCTCCTTGTAGACTTCCTTCATCCGAAGGGCGGTGGCGGCCTGCTTGGCCTTGGGACCCGCGTCCTCATCGGTGAAGAGCAACGCCTTTGGTGTGCAGAACTTTACGCACTCCGGATCGCCGTCGATTGAGAGGCAGAGATCGCACTTCTCGGCCTTGCCGTGATCCGGATACAGCTCTATAGCCCCGAACGGGCAGGCCAGGACGCACATCTTGCAGCCGACGCATTTGTTGTCGTCCACGTAGTACGCCATGTAGTCGTCGTTGCGAAGGATGGCGGTGGTGGGGCAGATCTTCGCGCACCAGGCTTCGCTACATTGGGTGCAGGCGGTGGGAATGTAGACCGCCTCTTCAAGGAAGATGCTGACCTTAATGCGCGATCGGGCGGGGTTGAACTCGCCGGTATGCTTTACCGAGCAGGCCAACTCACAGGCTCGGCAGGCGGTACACCGTTCGGGGATGATGCTGAGGATCTTCGCCATTCTAGCCTCCGTCTACTCTGAACGGATTGCGACTTTCTTCATCTAACCCCACGTCGTCATCCCTGTCAAGGGAATTCAGGGCACGCGTAGAGGACCAGGCGGACGCGGCCCGCAGTGGCCCAGGTGGCCGTCCAGGCCGCACCGCAGGCGCATGGCGTCTTGCGAGCAATCAACCCACCAAGTCGGTAAACAGGCGAGAACTCTGCTCCATTGAAGGGGCAGTGGAGGCGGTCAAGCTTGGGGACTTCGACCAAGGGAGAACTGGGTTGTCAGACAA